>JAPLML010000680.1 GCA_026387055.1 Planctomycetota bacterium
CGTTTCCCCTCCGCCGCGTGCTGGCGAGCGTCCGCATATTCGGCCGGCGTAGCCGGTGCGGGCGGCTCTCCCACAACCGTCACCTCCGGCGCCGCGTGGAGCGACGGCGCCGCACTCGCTTCGCGCGCGGCGGCAAGGACGGACCTGGCCGCGTCCCTGGCGGTCCGCTTCCCCTCCGCCAGGTGCTGGCGAGAGTCCGCGTACTCGGCGGGCGTTGGACGACCCCTTGGCGCGCCCTGCTGCTCCTCGCCCGCGGCGAGGGCCTGATCCGCTTCCGCCCCGGCAGCCGCCAGGGAATCCAGCACCCGCTTGTCCACGCCGGGCGCTTGCCTTCGGCTGAGGCGGGCCGCCTCGGCGACGGCGGCGTGGCGCCGATCCACGGCCTCCTTCTGCTGGCTCAGGAGCCGTGCCTTGAGCTCGATGAGGTGTGACGCCTCGGCCGCCAGCGACCGCTGCACTTCCCCCAGGAGGGCCGCCAGGCGACGGTTCTCGTCGATCTTCGCCTCGATATCCGAAAGATTCTGGTATAGCGATTCGAGCATGATTACCCTCCCGATTGCCTCGGCGCGATCCAGCGGTGGCTCTTCGCGCCTTTGTACATCGCTTCCATGACGGCCGAGCGCCGGGCGGCCTCGCGGACGCCGACGAGCGGCAGCCCCGCCGCCCCGCCCACCGCATTCAGGAACATGTCGAGCGGGCTCGGCAGGGCCGGCGGGAGCGCCGTCCACGGCTCCTTGCCGTCGGCGCCGGGCACCTTGCTCGAGTGGAAGTAGAGCTTCCCGCCGACGACGGCCGCGTGGCCCTCCGTGCCGCTCACGAGGAGGCTCACGGGGTTCGCCACGTCGACCCAGGCGGCGGCGAGGGTGCCGATCGCCCCCGAGGCGAACTTGAAGAGCCCCTCCCCCGTCTCATCGCACTCGCCGTAGCGGCGGGTCACGACCTCCAGCTCGGCTGTCGCGCGGACCACGTCGCCCGCGAGCCACATCAGGAGGTCCAGGCCGTGCGTCCCCAGGTCGCCGAACGCGCCCACGCCGGCGATCCGCGGGTCGGCCATCCAGCGCCACTCGGTGTCGAACCAGCCGCCGAGCGACCCGTTGTGGCAGACGCTCGCCCGCAGGCGGGTGAGGCGGCCCAGGTTGCCCGCCTCCACCTGCTGCTTCACGAACAGGTGCTTCGGATCGCTCCGCATGCCGTAGCCGGTCTGGTAGAGGATGCCGGCCTGCTCGATGAGGTCGGCCATGGCGTACGCGTCGCGCGAGCCGAGACCGAGGGGCTTCTCGACAAAGAGGTGCTTCCGCGCGGCCGCGCCCTCCTTGACGAGGCGCAGGTGCCGGTTGGTTTCGGAGCAGACGATGACGGCGGCAATCTCAGGGTCGGCCCAGATCGTCGCGCGGCTGCGGACGACCATGGCGTGCAGCTCCGTCGCCCGCTGCTTGGCCCGCGCGGGGTCGGGGTCCCACACGAACTTCGCCTGCACGTCCCTCCGTTCCGCCACGCGCTTGGCGTACCCCGGCGTATGGATGTGGGCACACCCGACAAACGCCACCTGGATCATCCGCGTTCCTCCAATCTGAGGTCTCGCCGCCGGACTGTGCGTGCCCGCAAGATCCTATCTTCCGTCGGCAAGTAGGCGGCAACAAGAAGATTCCGGGGCTGAGGCATCATGCGCGACGGGTGCGCCATTAAGAAAGACATGGTGCAATGCATGGGATTAGCATTGATTATCACGGCTGGCTGGGACCCGCCCTGGCGGAGGAGTCATCAGGCGGCGCAGTGGGCTGTATCGTCAAGCCTTGCCCTGCAAGACGGGAAGCTACAGACTGCTGTATCTTCTGCAAGTCCTTGGCGAGGTTGTCGAGGTCGGGAAACAGCGTGGATGGGCGGATGCCGGCAGAATCCAAGTCGTCTAGGAGTTCCTTCTGCTTGCCGAAGGGAACCTCAAATCTCTTCAGATAGTCCCTCGCGTCAGGAAGGTCGTCCATGGGACAGGGATCACTATGCACTGTAAATGTTGAGTGCTGGAGGAGCATCCGTTGGTCCACCTGCGGGGGAATGACCGCGATGATCCCGCGACTCTCAGGCACCTTATCAGTGTCGTAGAAGGCCGCACCAATGGCACCTCTGACCCTGGCGTTCTGACCACTGAGGACCAGTAAAGCATGTTTGTGCTGTGGGTCGTCTCGGGCATTAAGGATATGGGGAGCAAGCGCCCAGACAACTGACGACTCCTTGGCTTCCTTATGCTCTCGCCATTTCCTCAGGGCAAAGAAAGCTGCCACCAATATGGAGCTAGTCCAATCCAGGATTCGCGTGGGCAACCCATAGTGTCGCATCAGACAGAGCCAGCCAGCCGCATCGTCCGGCCCTGGGCAATTGGTTCGCCGCGAGTGGGCCAGGAGTTTGAATTCCACAGTCATGTTCGCCTCAGCGCTCTCAGCGTACCTCCTGAGGTCGTTCTTGCCGTCCAAGAACGGTCTTTGGATTTCTGGCTGCAGTTGCCAACTTGACCTGGATTGCCCTCTGAACCAGACCTCCCTACCGAAAGAACCGCGGGCCAACCGGGCCGCCTCAAACAGGTCAGCAACTGCCTCAATCTTGTGGGTTTCAAACTCTATAGGCATCGTTTCTACCTGCACCGCTAGCGCCTTGGTGTCCGAGCATTGAACATCGAGACACAGTACCATTTCTGTGGCAAGAACCAACGCCCCACACCTGCAACGCGCGGCATGGCCATACCCTACCCGCGCCAATGCAGCGGGTCAACAGGTGAATCGGCGCTTCGTCCCCCAAAGCCTTGATGGCAAAGGCGGCTTCCCTCATAATGGCGCCGCACCACGGAGACCCTGTCATGAAACGCATGCTTGCCGCCGTCGCCCTGGCCGTAGCCTTCGCAGGATGTCAAGTGGAGAAGCCGCCGCCGGAACCTGCGAAGCCGCCGGTGAAAGAGCCGGTCAAGGAGCCCGCGAAGGAGCCAGCCAAAGTGGCCGAGCCCGCCGCGGGAGCGGCGGGAGACGTGAAATCTCGGGACCTTTCGCTGCCTCCGCCGCGAGCTCGAATAGACCTCGGCGTCAACGTGAGCCTGCACGGCCACCCACTGATGCCGCCCGACAACCCGTGGAACAGGGACATCTCGGGCGATCCGGTCGACCCGAACTCCGAGGCCCTCGTCGCCTCCATCGGCAAGGACGCCGCGCTGCATCCCGACGTCGGCCCGAACTACGGCATCCCGTACGCCGTCGTGGCGGGGAGCCTGCCGAAGGTGCCGGTGCAGTTCGAATACCCGGATGAGAGCGACCCCGGCCCCTACCCCGTCCCGCCGAATCCGCCGATCGAGGGCGGGGCGGACTCCAAGGGCGACCGCCACATCCTTATCCTCGACCGCGACAACTGGAAGCTCTACGAGCTTTTCGCGGTGTACCCCGCGGCCGATGGCAAGGGATGGAAAGCCGGCTCGGGGGCGATCTTCGACCTCGCCTCCAACGCCGTGCGCCCCGCAGGATGGACGAGCGCCGATGCGGCGGGCCTGCCGATCCTCCCCGGCCTGCTGCGGTACGACGAGGTGTACGAGGGCCAGGCCGTCGAGCACGCCATCCGGTTCACGTGCAAGCGGACCCGCCGGGCGTACGTCTATCCGGCCACGCACTGGGCCAGCCGGTCGCGCGACCCCAACCTGCCGCCGATGGGAATGCGCGTGCGGCTCAAGGCGGGCTACGACACCAGCGGCTTCTCCCCGCCCATGCAGGTGATCCTGAAGGGGCTCAAGAAGTACGGAATGATGCTGGCCGATAACGGGGGCAACTGGTTCTTCACCGGCGCGCCTCACCCGAAGTGGAGCGACGACGAGCTGAACACACTGAAGCGCGTCAAGGGCCGCGACTTTGAGGTGGTAAGGATGGATCGGCTCACGGCGGAGTAGCCCAGCGGCGCCGTCTCTGCCCTTTCGCGCGGTGGGCAAGGGATACGTGTCTAGCGATTGTGCCGTTGTGCCGCTAGCGGTTGTGGCACGGCCGGCTTGTCCGGCCGTGGCAGAGCGCCGGCCACATTCCCCACGGCCGGACAAGCCGGCCGTGCCACATCTGCGGGGGCACGCTAAACAGGTACGGCAAGACTGCCCGCCGCGCGGCGTTCTCGACGAGCCTACGGCTTCAGCGTCACGCTCCTGCCCTTCAGGGCGGACTTCATCTCGGCCTCGACGATGGCGACCGAGGCGGCGGCCTCGGCCGGCGGGATGCGCGCGGGCGGCTGGCCCGCCGCAATGCAGCCGACGAAGTACCGCAGCTCTTCGGTGTAACCGCTGACGGCCGGCATCGTGGGATACTCCGCCTTGCCCGTCTTGGCGTCATGCACGGCGAGCGTCGGCTTGCCGAGACTGCTGTACTCAACGGCGGCCGTCTCAAAGACCACCCGCGCCGACATGCGGAACGGAAACGTCGGCGGGAAGTCCCACCCGCCCTCGGCCACCACCATCGGCCCGCTGGCGTAGTGGAACGTCGTGAGGATGTGGCTCGCGCCGCCGTTGGGGTCGAACGTGCCCGTGGCGGTCACCTTCTGCGGCCGCCCGAAGAACCACTGCACCATGTCGGTGTCGTGCACGTGGAGGTCGAGGACGGCGGAGCCGCTGCGCTTCGGGTCCTCGAGCCAGTTCTCCCACGACCACATGGGGCGGGACGAGAAGCGGCCGAAGTACGCGCTGCGGACGCGGCCGTAACGCCCGGAGTCCATCATCTCCTTCATGGCCAGGTACTCCGGCCAGAACCTCAGCACGTGGGCGACGCCCAGGAACCGCCCGCCCTGCGCGGCCGCGGCCGCCATCCGCCGGGCCTCGCGGGCCGTGCGGGCCATCGGCTTCTCGCACACGACGTGCTTGCCCTTCCTGAGGGCGCGGATCGCCATCGGCGCATGCAGAAACGTCGGCAGGCAGATGTCGACCAGGTCGACCTCCTTGTCCCGCAGCAGGCGGCCGAAGTCGGAGTACCGGCG
>JAPLML010000095.1 GCA_026387055.1 Planctomycetota bacterium
CGAGACGGAGTGGGTCGAACTGGCCGAGTCCGGGTGGAACCGCGTGGCCGGGACCGATCCGGCGGCCATCCGCGCGGCCCTGGACTGGGCGGAGTCGATGGACCGGTCGATGCCGCGGCCCGGTTTCTATGGCGAGGGCAATGCCGCATCCCGCGTTGTGTCGGTATTGGCCCGAAGATCAGGAGGGGGCGCCTCCGGCGGGGGGTGACGGCGGCGATCAATCAGGCCCCGGACGGGGCCATCATCGCGGGCAGCGAGGAGGCGGTGCGGGACGCGATGGCCCGCTTCCGCCCACGGGTCTACGAACTGGGCCTTCAGGTCCGGACCGACGTGGTGAAAGTTGCTCTTCCCCTCCGGCCCAGGCAGTCAGCCATCCGACGATCAACGGGGCGGTCGAGGGCACACCTCCGGTCTACGCGGCGGCCGGCGGGGGCACGCCGGTGCCGGACTGGACGGCGGCCGACTGCCGCGTGACGCCGGACGACCCGACGGAGGCGCTCTGCAAGACGCTCACCGCACGCCTCAAGGGAAGCGGGGTTAACTGGAAGAGGTCAGTTTCGCGTTTGTGACATCTGCTTTCGCCCCCCACTGCATGGGTCTCGAACCCCGTAAGTCGAAACATCACAGCCGCTTAACCCCATTTCCAGAACAGAGAGTGGTTATGATTTGTGGTGCGTACGGGGAGGCAGATACCCTTGCGAGCTTCTCTTCAGCTGGCTTGGCGCTAGCCCGGACATCCTCCGACTGCACGGCATAAGTAACCCAGTGGAAACAAGCATGATGTCCAAGGAGAGGGTGCACATGGGAGAACCTGTCATGCGGTTACTGACCGTGAAGGAACTGGCGGACATGCTGGGGGTCCATGAGCGGACCTGCTGGCGGCTGGCGGCGATGGCGGAGGCAGGGCAGGGCGACTTCCCCCGACCGCTGCGGATCGGGCCCAAGACGGTCCGGTGGCGGCTGTCGGACGTGGAGGCGTACCTGGCGGCCCTGGCGGGGGAAGTGCGGTAAATGACTATATCGAGATTCCACAATAAATGACTTGCCCCGCGCGCGAACCGGAGGTAGGGGATCACCGGTCCGCGGGGGGCAGGAAAGGAAGCGTATGGCCAGCATCTACCGACGCAAGAAAGGCGGCTGCTTCTACATCACCTACCAGGCGCGGCCGGGCGAGCGGCACACGGTCAAGGGCTGCAAGGACCGCGCGGCGACCGAGGCCCTGGCCCGAAAACTCGAAGCCGACGCGATGCTGCGGCGCGAGGGCGTCATCGATGTCAGGACCGATCAATATGCCAAGGCCGAGGCTCGGCCGCTTGTGGTGCGCGACGGCGAGGGCCAAGTGGTGGACGGGCACCTGGCAGACTACCATGCGGCCCTTCTGGCGAAGGGCGTCACGCGCGACCACGCCGACCTCGTTCGGACGCGGGCCAACAAGGTGCTGCGGCTGGCGAAGGCCGAGCGCATCAGCCAACTCTCGCCATCGGCGGTGCAGGGGGCCGTTGCCGCGGTCCGCGAGAAGGGGCTCTCGCTTGCGACGTGCAACGACACGCTGCGGGCCATCAAGCAGTTCAGCCGGTGGCTCTGGCGCGACGGGCGGGCGCGTGAGGACGTGCTGGTGCACCTGACGGGCTACAACGTGGCCCTCGACCGGCGGCACGACAGAAGGGCACTGACCGATGAGGAACTGGCCCGGCTCATTGCGGCCGCCGAGAGCGGACCGGCGGTCATGGGCATGGCAGGCCCAGACCGGGCCATGCTCTACCGCGTGGCCGTGGGCACGGGTTTCCGGGCGAACGAACTTCGGAGCCTGACGCCGGAGTCATTTGACGTCGACGCCGACCCGCCGATGGTGACCGTGCAGGCCGCCTACTCGAAGCACCGCCGCAAGGACGTGCAGCCGATTCGCCGCGACTTGGCCTACCTGCTCGGGCCGTGGCTGGCGGCGAAGCAATCTGGCCGCTCGGTTTTCAGCGGTATGCCCGACAAGACGGCCAAGATGATGAGGAAGGACCTCGCGGAAGTGAAGACGAAGTGGGTGGAAGAGGTCAAGTCGCCCGAGGCGCGGAAGCTGCGGCTCGACTCGGACTTCCTGGAGTACCGCGATTCGGCCGGTCGCGTGGCCGACTTCCACGCCCTGCGGCACACCTACGTCAGCCGCCTGGTGCGCTCGGGCGCCAACGTGAAAGTAGCCCAGGAACTCGCGCGGCACTCGACGCCGATACTTACCTTGGGCCGCTATGCTCACGTCGAGGTCCTCGACCAGACAAGAGCCCTGGCGGCCTTGCCGTCGATAGATGTTGTGCCCGCGCACCGCGAAGCGGGCAGGGCGACGGGCACGGACGGCGCGGTTCCGTTGCCGGATGACCCGCCCCCGGCGCGCAACTGTCTTGGCAAGGGTCAACGGTCTAACGGAGCCGGTCGTGGAAGGCTCGCGGGGAGAGGAGTGGGATCCCCTGGAACCTCTTGAGTGTCAACAAGTCGTGGTCCCCCGTAACCAAGCAGTCCACCCTGGCGGCCAGCGCCGTGCCCAGCACGGCCAGGTCGGTGCGGTTGCGGCAGGCACCGACCGGAACCTTGGCGGGCCGAACGACGGTGGCATGCTCGCGCAGGAAGACAAGGGTCGGGTCGACCTGTCTGGGGGGCATCTTGAACTTGCCCCTCAGGTGGCGATGAAGCTCTCCGAGGATGTGCTCCGAGAGGATGATTTCGTGAGACGCCAGGCAGGCTTCGAAGACCGCTTCGCACAGGCCCCGCGTGGCAAAGGCCGCCACCAGCACGTTGGTGTCGAGGACGACCTTCACGAGATGGCCCCGAACACGTCTTCGTCGGTCAGGAAGCCTTGGGCCTCGGCAAACGGCAGGGTCTTGCGGCGGAGTCTACGGAATTTCTCGGCTGCAATGTACCGCCGCAGCGAGTCCCGGACGACCTCGCTCGTGGGCCGCTGCTGCCGCTCGCTGAGCGCCTGCAGTTCCTTGCGCAACGTTTTCGGGATGCGGATCGTTAGGTTGCTCATAGTGCACTACATTGTAGTGCAGGCGCCGTGGAAGTCAACTTCCTTGTGGGCGAGGTAGAACGTGCCAAGCGGTCTTGAATATCACGTCGAGCCCGTGCCCCGCAGTCTGATGGCCGACTTCGTAGCGGCGCACCACTATGCCGTGCGCGTTCGCGTGCCTCCGCCCGCCCGCTCCGACGATACCGACGATGCCGGAATTCGCTTGATTGACTCCACACTGCTCCGTCTAAAGTGCAATAGCGGTGCAGATTAGACGGAGGCGGCCATGTACTACCCCAGGGCGATGAACCGGTGTTGGTTGGAGGCCTCCCAGCAATTCCCGGTGGTCCTCTTGACCGGGCCTCGGCAGGTCGGCAAGACGACATTGCTTCAGCACCTGTGTGAGCCGCAGCGTAAGTACGTCACTCTGGACGACCCGAACCTGCGCGCGCTGGCCCAGGAGGACCCGGGTCTGTTCCTTCAGCGGTTTGAGCCTCCGGTCCTGATCGACGAGATCCAGTACGGGCCGCGGCTTCTGCCCCTCATCAAGATGGCCGTGGACGCCAGGCGCGAGACGGGCCAGTTCTGGCTTGCCGGGTCGCAGCAGTTTCAGATGATGAAGGGGATCTCGGAGACGCTGGCCGGCCGCGTGGCCATCCTGAACCTGCTGGGTTTCTCGGGCCGGGAGCGGCGCCGGCTGCCGCTGGACGTTCCGCCGTTCCTGCCCGCACCCGAGCAGCTCAAGGCGCGCGAGGCGTCGGCCTTCTCGCTCAGCCTGAAGAAGGCCTACCAGGACATCTGGCTGGGGGCGTTCCCGGCCCTGACCGCCGGGCCTGCGAGGGACCGTGATCTCTTCTACAGTTCGTATCTCCAGACTTACCTTCAGCGTGACGTGAAGGACTTTGCCCAGGTGGGCAACGAGGCGGCGTTCCTGCGGTTCCTCAGGGCCTGCGCGGCCCGGACGGCGCAGATGCTCAACCTGACGGAACTGGCGCGGGAGGCCGACGTCAGCGTCAACACGGCCAAGAACTGGCTCTCGATCCTCCAGGCGAGTCTTCAGGTGCGATTGCTCCAGCCGTACCACACGAGCGCCACGAAGCGCCTGGTCAAGACGCCCAAACTGTACTTCCTCGACACAGGCCTCTGTGCTTATCTTACGGAGTGGTCCACGGCGGCCACACTGGAGGCCGGCGCCATGGCGGGGGCGCTCCTGGAAACCTACGTGTTTGGCGAGACCGTCAAGTCCTGGTGGCACCACGGGAAGACACCACCGCTTTACTACTACCGGGACAAAGAGGGGAAAGAGATCGACCTTCTCTTTGTGCAGGACGAGGCGTTCTACCCCTTGGAGGTTCGGAAGTCGGCTGCCCCGCGGCGCGAGTGGGCCCAGGTGTTCTCGGTGCTGGACCGGTTCAAACGAGGCTGGGCGGCAGGCGGCGTGATCTGCCTCTGTCGTGAGACGCTCCCGCTGAGCGAGAAGGTTGCGGCCATCCCGCTTGGATTGGTGTGAGGGCTGTAGTGACCCATCGGTTGTCTGCGACAGGTGGATAGAATGCTGGGCGTTCCGCCTTCGTCCGAGTCGCCGCCGCGTGGCCGCACCTGCCCGAAGCCATCAAGGCCGGCATCCTCGCGATGGTCAGGGCCGCTTCGTGCCGGTGAGCCGGTACTGGCCTGTCCGGGCGTGGCCGACGAACCTCACAAGGCCCGCCTTCTTCAGGGCGGCCATCACTGCGAGGGCTGGCGTCGGCAGACGCTGAAACCGGCCGAGACAGCGAGACAGGATCCGAGCCTGCGGAAGTTTTGTCCTTGTCAGACGGACAAATAGCCGATATATTGTCCGTCTGGGACGACAAGTGTGGAGAGCGCCAGTGCGCGACACCATAAGGCAGAAGATCGCGGATGGCCTGGCATCGTCGCCGCCGCCGTTTACGCGCCGCGACGTGCGGCTGCCCAGGGTGGCAGGCAAGGCCGTGGCCGTCATCGGCATGCGCCGCACGGGCAAGACCACGTTCTTGTGGCAGGTGCTCAGCGACCGCCTTGCGGCGGGCACGCCGCGGGAGGGGCTGCTTTTCTTCGGTTTCGAGGATGAGCGCCTGGCTGGCATGACCGCCGCAGACCTGCATCTGGTGGTCGAGGAGTATTACCGGCTGCACCCGCAGTGGCGGGATGCGCGACGGGCCGTGCTCTTTCTGGACGAAATCCAGGCCGTGCCCGGGTGGGAAGCCTTCGTTCGCCGCATCCTGGACACGGAGCGCGTGGAGGTCTTCATATCCGGGTCCTCGGCGCGGCTGCTCTCGCGCGAGGTGGCCACCAGCATGCGCGGGCGGGCGATGGAGGCCCTGGTGCACCCGTTCGGTTTCCGGGAGTATCTGCGGCACCTCGGCCGCGAACCCGACGTCCCGCCCGACCGCCTGCCCAAGGCCGCGCGCTCGGCGATGGAGAAGGACTTGAGGGAGTACCTGACTCGCGGCGGATTCCCCGAGGCCCTGAGCGCGGCCGAGCGGGACCGCTTCGACCTCCTGCGCGGCTACGTGGACGTGGTCCTGCTGCGAGACGTGGTGGAGCGATACGACGTGTCGCAGCCTGTGGCGCTGCGCTGGATGACGCGGCATCTCTTGGGCAATGCCGCCGGTTCGTTCAGCGTGAACAAGTTCCACGGCGACCTCAAGTCGCAAGGGCTGCACGTGTCGAAAGAGACGCTGCACGCCTACCTGGGCCACCTCCAGGACGCCTTTCTCATCCGCACCGTCTTCGTCGCGGGCGGCTCCGAGCGCCGACGGATGGTGAATCCGCGCAAGGTGTACCCGGTCGATCCGGGGCTGATACCGGTGTTCGACGCCGCCGGGCGGGCCAACATCGGCCACGCGCTGGAGACCTGTGTCATGCTGGAACTGTAACGGCGCGGGGCGGAGATCGCCTACGTCCGAACCGCCGGCGGGCTGGAGGTGGACTTCTTGGCCCGCTACCCGGAGGGACGGCAGGAGATGATCCAGGTGTGCGACGACCTGACCGCCCGGGAGGCTCGTGAGCGCGAAGTGCGGGCCCTCCTGGAGGCCGCCGGTGAACACCCCCAGGCGAGTCCGCACCTCGTTGGCCTCGACCTGCCCGTCGGGGCCGAACTGCCACCCTCGGTGACCGCCCATGCGGCCGGCGACTGGTTGCTGGCGCCGAAGCCCTGATGGGCCGGCTTCGCAAGGGGACGCGCATGCCGCAGCCGCGAACTCCACGTCCAGCCGCCCGACCAGAGGCGTGCCCTGCCGTCCCGGCGCCCATCGCGGCCCCCGAGGCCAACGTCGCGGTCCTGGCGGCAACCGGAACGGCGGGTTCCGCCGGGGTCGGGCCTCGTCGAGCGGCAACAGGCGCGCAGCGCCCTTTCAGCGCGCCAGTGCCCCGGTACGCCATCAGGTGCCCTGGCTTGGCAGGCAGGGCGAACGCATCTAAATTCTGAGCACTCGCAGAAGGTACGCTTCGTCCCAGCCAGCCTTGAGGCGTTTGCATTTGATGCCGACCTTTGTGCTGTGTTCTTGCTTCAGCAACATCAGGGCGATGCGGCGGACGCGG
>JAPLML010000539.1 GCA_026387055.1 Planctomycetota bacterium
CGTCGAAGAGGTACGTGCGTCCGCTGCCGCCCGGGCGGGGCTCGCCGTCCAGGCGCCGGCCGCTCAGGGCGCCCACGAACGTCCCGCTGTCCTTCAACGTGAACTTGGTCCAGGCGTCGGTCACCGGTGCAGGGAGCGTCAGCAGGAGCACGTTGCCGGTCACCAACATGGCAGGCACGAGCGTGCCGGTCACAGTCTCCGAGGTGCCGTTGAAGACCACCGTCTCGGCGAGGACGTCGCTCGCACCAAGCGCCACGGGGACGCTGAAGATCACCCGCACGGTTCGCAGACCGGCGATGCCGGGGTCGATGCCGCTGGGGCCGCGGGGGCCTCCGTTCAGTTCGACCTTCGTGACATGCAGAAGCGAGACGCTGTTGGGCGCGCCCGGGCTGCCGCCAGCCTGCCCCGCCATCCAGTTCGCCACGTCGTTGCCGTAGAGGGCCGCCTCGATGCGCTCGAGCGACGTGCCGTGACCGTCCGGCGAGGTCGGCCAGGGGAACGCGTTGCTGTACGTCAACTGGTCTTCGATGATGTAAGGCGTTCGCGTGGCGGGGGGCGGCGTCGGGTTCGGCTCGGGGTCGCCGGGCATCCTCAGCGTAATCGTTTCGCCGGCGTTTTCGAGCGATCCGGAGTACGGCCCGAAGATCTGGACCGAATCGGGGATGCCGTACTTCTCGCGGAACGCCGTCGGGTCGATCGGGACCACGAGGAGCAAGCCGCCCGCCGGCAGGACCACGCCCGTCGGGAACGTGTAGTCGATGCCGTCGGTAAACTGCCACGTGTTCAGGGGCTGCTCGACGGCGTCGTACAGCGCCACGGCGTCGCCGGAGATGTTCAGGAGCTCGATGTAGGCGTCGCCGGCGGCGAGCGGGTGGTAATTCACCTCGTTGATGACCACCGGCCCGACCAGGGGACCGGCGTTGACGAAGCCCATCGTGGGATGATCGAGGTTGACGAACTGGACGTCGCCGCGGCTGGTGGTGTACCGGCCGATGGAGACTTCGCGGGCCGTGGGCCCGAAGTCGATGATCTCGCGATACGGCCCGACGCTGCCGTCCGGAAGCTTCGACGACAGGTACAGCGTCTCGCCCCACTCGCTGAGCTGGAAGAAGTCGCCGAAGTGGCTGTTCTCGGTCAGCACGTAGTAATCGCCGCCCTCAATCACCGTGTTGTCGGGGATCTGGTACTTCGTGAGGTTCGTGCCGTCGTCGCTGAGGTACCAGCCGCTGATGTTGGCGGCGTCGGATGTGGTGTTCTTGAGCTCGATCCAGTCGCCAACGGGGCTGAGGTCCGAGTGCGCCAGGATCTCGTTGAAGACGACGGTGCCCTGCGGCACGGTCGGCTCATCGGCGCCGGGGGACCCGCCCATCCCGAGGCTGGCGCGCCAGGACCAGCGGCTGTCCCACGCGGCCGCCGGGCCGAGCGGGTTGATGATGATGAGCGACCGCCCGCCGGCGTTCGTCGACGGATACCAGTCGGGCGCGTAGCTGAACCGCATCAGGGCCGTTTCGTACGGCTCCGGCAGCTTCACGACCACCAGCTCGCCGTTGTCGCTGAGCTTGCCCGTGAACTGCCCGGCCACGTTCAGGCCGGCGCCGTAACGAGACTGGAACCTCACGAGGTCGGCCACCACGAGGACGTACTGGCCGGGGGCCAGCGTGCCGGCCGGGAAGGTGTAGTCGACGGCGTCGGTCAGGCGGACGCCCGTCAGGTCCAGCGTGGCCGTGGTGCTCGTGTTCTTGAGTTCGATGTACTCGTAGTTGTTGCCGCCCTGCGGGTTGTACATCACCTCCGTGACGCGCAGGCTGTTTTTCAGCGCCGCGATGTTGGCGGGGATGTCGACCTGCCGCAGGATGGTGGTCCCCGTCGTGGTGACGGCTGCGAGCGTGGCGCCCCAGACCACGTCGCTGCTTCCACTGTTGCACTGGTGGACTTCGGCCGCCAGGACGTTGTCGCCATTCCTCAGGGCAGCCCGGATTTCCGGGGTGATCGGGACGGTCCAGACCTCGTCGGCGGTGGCGTCGCCCCCGGCCGGCGTGGCGCCGCCCTGGGTGTAGGTGGCATAGGTCACCCCGCTCGTCGGCATGCGGATGTTGTAGAACGGCGTCCCGTTGAGATACAGGAGCGCGCCGTCATCCACCCGCGTCTTGAGCGTGAAGCTCGTGATGTCGTTCGCATTGCCGCTGAACGTGAAGTGCGTGCGGAAGTAGTACGTGCTGTACGGCTTGTTGGGCGACAGCGGCTGAAGCGCCGTGTTCCTGGGCGTCACGCTCCCGTTGTCCTCGAGGTACAAGAGGCCCGCCCCTGCCAGCCACGCATCGCCGGCCGGATAGCTGTACTGGGTCCATGCGGTGCCTAGGCCCGGGTCCGTCGCCGACGCCAGGTAACTCCAGGTCTGCGTCATGCTGGTGATCAGGGGGGTCGTGATGACGGTGCCGGCCGACCCATAGACCACGCCCGTATTCTCGATGCCTGGCGTGGGGATCGTTTCAAAGGCATAGACCTCGGTGCCCAGCGGCATCCGGCCTTCCGAGACATCGGTCTTCTGCGGGCCGTAGTAGATCTGGTCGATCTTGCCGAGGTTCTGGTCGAACAGGCCGATCATTCCCTGGAACGGGCTGAGGGCGAAGTCCACGTGGTTGCCGCCGGCCCCAGTGTCGCCATCAGCGGTAAAGACCGTGTAGGCGCCGATTTTGAGGCCGTTCTGCACGACGCCGCCGTCGATGAAACTCAGCGGCGGGATCGCGTAGGGCGCGGGCAGCAGCGGGTTCTGCTGGTGCACCCAGACCTGGTGCGGGTTGGCCTCAGGGTTGTCCGTCAGGTACAGGCCGCCCAGGTCGACGGGCAACGGGGCGGGATTGTAGAGCTCGACGAAGTCGCTGCCTCGGACCAC
>JAPLML010000255.1 GCA_026387055.1 Planctomycetota bacterium
GCCCCGCAAGAAGAACGATCATCCGCCCGGACCTCCGAAACTCCACAGGCTGACGCGGTGCGAAAGAACCCAGATAAACGCGAGCCTAAACCACAATGCAATGGCACTTGGTTAACGGCGTTGCGTGCCACCCTGGACGAACAGGGCTTGACAAGCTGTTCTATCAGGCGAAGATTGGTGCCGTCCGGCCGTCCTCTCGGCGGAGGGAGATCGCATGGGTATCCAGAACGTCAAACGGCGCGAGTTCCTGAAACAAGCGGCGTTGGGGGCGGCGGCGATGGCGCTGCCGGCGCTCGCACGCCGAGCCGGGGCCGAAACGGGTCCGGGGCGCCCGCCGAACTTCCTTGTGATCGTGGCGGACGACATGGGGTTCTCGGATGCCGGATGTTACGGCGGCGACATCGCCACGCCCAACCTGGACCGCCTCGCCGCCGGCGGCATCCGGTTCACGCAGTGTTACTCTACGGCCCGGTGCTGGCCCTCGCGGGCCTGCATCCTGACCGGGTATTACGCCCAGCAGGTGCGGCGCGATACCGTGCCGGGCGTGCCCAGCGGCACGCGGGGCGTGCGGCCGCCGTGGGCCAGGCTCCTGCCCGAGATGCTCGCGGCCCGCGGCTACCGGTCCTATCACTCCGGGAAGTGGCACGTGGACGGCAGGCCCGCCCAGGGCGGCTTTGACCTTTCGTTTGAGTACAGCGACAGCGATCATCACTTCCTGCCGGCCAGCAAGGCGGCGCAAATCGCTCCGCCGCTCGAGGCCGTCAAGGCCGGGGAGGGCTATTACTCGAGCACCGCCATCGCGGATCACGCCATTCGCCAGCTAAGAGAGCACGCGGAGCATCATGCGGACCGCCCGTTCTTCGAGTACCTGGCATTCACCGAACCGCACTTCCCCGTGCAGGCGCTCCAGGAGGACATCAACCGCTACCGCGATCGCTACCTGGAAGGCTGGGACGCGATCCGGCTCGAGCGATGGAAGCGGATGACCGACATGGGCCTCATCAACTGCACGCTCTCCAAGCCCGATCCGGACAGCGTGCCCGGCTGGAACCTCAAGCCGGAAGAACTGAAGACGCGGATCGGGCCGGGCGAAGTCCCCCGGGCGATCCCGTGGGACCAACTGACGGACGAGCAGAAACGGTTTCAGGCGACCAAGATGGCGATCCACGCCGCGATGATCGACCGCATCGACCGCGAGATCGGCCGCGTGCTGGGCGAGATCAAGGCGATGAACGCCTACGAGAACACGGTCGTTCTCTTCGTCTCCGACAACGGCGCGAGCGCCGAACAAATGATCCGCGGAGACGGGCACGACCCCTCCGCGCCGCCGGGATCGGCGAAGTCGTTCCTGTGCCTGGGGCCGGGCTGGTCCACGGCCTGCAACACGCCGCTGCGCCTCCACAAGGTGTGGGTGCACGAGGGCGGCATCTCCTCGCCGCTCATCGTCCATTGGCCCGCGGGCATCGCGGCGCGCGGCGAGCTGCGCCGCGACGTGTGCCACTTCATCGACCTGGTGCCGACGCTCCTGGAACTCGGCGGCGGCCGGCGGCCGGAAGTCTGGGACGGCAAGCCCGTTCCGCCGCCGCCCGGACGGAGCCTGGCGCCGGCCTTCGCGCGGGACGGCGCCGTGACGCGCGAGTTCCTCTGGTGGCACCATGAGCGCAATCGAGCCATCCGGATGGGTGATTGGAAACTGGTGGCCGAAGGCGCCGCCGGGCCGTGGGAACTCTACGACATGCGGACCGACCGCTCGGAGTCGAACAACCTGGCCGACAAGCATCCCGAGCGGGTCCGGGCACTCTCCGAGCGGTGGACGCGCGCGACGGAGGAGTTCCGCCTTCTGGCCACCGCCGACGTCGCGACATCGGCGGGCGACAGGTGAAAACCCTAACAATGCGTCGTGCGTCAGTTGCGGGGGGCGAGCCCACTCTTGCCGGGTGGCACGGCCACGCGCCGTTGCGTGGCCGTGTCGCCTGCTCGGCCGAGATGCACGGCCACGCAGAAGCGCGTGGCCGTGCCACCCCCGTAACTGGCGCAGTACGACAAGGCAGGGCATTGTCGGGGCGCCGGTTTCATCCCATAGGGTTTATGGCTGAACACAGGAATGCAATCATGACCACACGACGCGACTTCCTGAAACTGGCCGGTCTCTGCGCGGGAGCGGCGGCCCTGCCGTCGTGGATGCGCATGGCGTGGGCCGAGGCGGCGCCGTCGCGCAAGCCCAACATCGTCTTCATCCTCGCCGACGACATCGGCTACGGTGACCTGGGCTGCTACGGGGCCGCGCGAGTCAAGACCCCCAACGTGGACCGGCTGGCGCGCGAGGGCATCCGCTTCACCGATGCGCACGCCCCCGCGGCCGTGTGCACGCCCACGCGCTACGCCTTCATCACGGGCCAGTATGCGTGGCGCCATCCGGCCGGCTCCGCCATCCTGAGCGGCGAGGCGCCCCTGGCCATCGACCCGGCCATCACCACCACGCCGTCGCTCCTCAAGCAGGCGGGCTATGCCACGGGGGTGGTCGGCAAGTGGCACATGGGCCTCGGCAAGGGCGACCTCGATTTCAACAAGGAGATCCGGCCCGGCCCGCTGGAAGTCGGGTTCGACTACGCCTTCTTCTTCCCCGCCACGGGCGACCGCGTGCCCTGCGTGTTCATCGAGAACCACCGGGTCGTCGGCCTCGACCCGAACGATCCGATCCGGGTGAGCTACGGGGCGAAGGTGGGCGACGACCCGACCGGCAGGGAGAATCCCGAGCTCCTCACGATGAAACCCAGCCATGGACATGACAACACCATCATCAACGGCATCAGCCGCATCGGCTGGATGAGCGGGGGCAAGGCGGCCCGGTGGCAGGACGAGCAGATGGCCGACACGCTTTCCGGCAAGGCCGTCGCCTTCATCGAGCGTAACAAGGACCGGCCGTTCTTCCTCTACTTCGCCACGCAAGACATCCACGTGCCTCGCGTGCCGAGCCCGCCGCGCAAGGGCAAGAGCGGCTGCGGTACGCGCGGCGACGTGATCCAGCAATTCGACGACGCGGTGGGCGCGGTGCTCGACGCCCTCGACCGCCTCAAGCTGGCCGACCAAACGCTGGTCATCGTCTCGAGCGACAACGGCGGCGTGATGGACGACGGCTATGCCGACGGCGCCATCCAGGACGCCAACGGGCACCTGTGCAACGGCCCGCTGCGCGGCTACAAGGGCAGCCTGTGGGAAGGCGGCACGCGCGAGCCGTTCAACGCGCGGTGGCCGGGGCGGATCAAGGCCGGCGCCACTTCGGACGAACTCATCTCGCTGGTGGACATGCTGGCCACGTTCGCGGCTGCCGCCGGCCAGACGCCACCTCCGGACGCCGGTCCGGACAGCTTCAACGTGCTGCCGGCGCTGGTGGGCGAGCCGCATGATAAACCCGTGCGCGACCACCTGGTGATCCAGACCAACGGCCCGAGCGCGCTGGCCATCCGCCAAGGCCCGTGGAAACTCATCCCCGGCAATCCCGGCGGCGCGAAGCGCAAAGGCGCGGCGTCTGGCGGCGGGCAGCTGTTCAACCTCGCCGACGATCTCGGCGAGAAGAACGATGTTGCGGGCCAGCATCCGGAAATCGTGAAAGCGTTGTCCGATCTGCTCACCCAAGTGCGCCAGCGCGGGCGCAGCCGGCCGTGAAAGCTGAACCCGGACCCGAAGGGCGTCGCCGCCGGGCAGTCACCTGCCGGCTATCACCATACGCCGGTAACGCGTCAGCGGGGGCTTTCCGCGGACCCGGATTCGCCGCCGGCCCGCGACTTGAGCGGGCGTCCAGATAATCTACGCATTGATATATAATGACCTGGCGGAGAGGGTGGGATTCGAACCCACGGCAGCCACAAGGGCCGCACCGGTTTTCAAGACCGGCCCGATCGACCGCTCCGGCACCTCTCCGCTTGAGTAGCAGGCGTCACCCTGACAGGTTGTTTCTACTACTCTTGCGAGGGGCTGTCCAGGCCATTTTCCCGCCAGAGCGGACTGTTTCGTCTCCTTTCCACGGGTCAACAAGACCGGTTCTTTCGACCGCTCAGACACATCGCCGCATAGCTCCATTGGGTCTGATTTGCCTCGAGCATCCGCGGATTTCCGGGGATTCCCGCATGTTGAAGGGATTGCCATATCAGCACGTGGTCGTGCGCCGTGGTGCGCCGAAGTCCGTCCTTTTCCGTCCTGCGGCGCCAAGCGCGCCGCGTCCGGTTCAGGGCCAGCGGTGCCGGCGATCCGTCCGCACGTTCAGGCCGTCCAGGTGGGCCACAGGGCTTTCACTCGGCCGGCTGCATGAACGGTCATGCACCCGACTTGACTATGGCCTCTTGTGTGCTATACTCCCATCCGA
>JAPLML010000100.1 GCA_026387055.1 Planctomycetota bacterium
CACTCACACGAACAAGTGTGGCGGACTACTAGAGCAAGCGCTCTCGTTCGCCAGTCAGTTGCCGACAGAGGATAAGTCAAGGATGAGGACCTGGTGACGTGGTGCCCGTCAGAATGTTGTAATAACCGCCCCCGCTGGGGCGACTAGGATGGTGAGGATGGCGCCGAACCCTCGAGGGCAGTTGCAGATGACCGACTGGAGTTCCATCGTCCACGAGAATACCCCGCTGGTGTGGGGAACCGCCTGGCGACTCTTGGCCAACCGGGCGGATGCGGCCGACTGTTTCCAGGAGACGTTCCTGGCGGCGCTGGAGATCTCGCGCCGCGAGACCGTGCGGAGCTGGTCGGCCCTGCTCGTGAAGATCGCGACGGCGCGGGCGGTGGACCGGCTTCGCCGCCGCCTTCGCCGGAGCGAAATCAACGGTGAGGCATTCGGGTGGGACGCCATCCCCTCGCCGAAGACCGGTCCGGTTGAAGCGGCGCAGGATCGGGAGCTGGGCGCCTGGCTCCGTCGGGTCCTGGCCGAGTTGCCTCAGCCCGAAGGCGTCATCTTCAGCCTGAGGGTCCTGAACGAATGGAGTTACGAACAGATCGCCCGGGAGTTCGTCATGACGACCAGCGCCGTCGGCGTGGCGATTCACCGCACCCGGGCGCGTCTCAAGGAACGGGTGGCGTTCCTGGTTCTGCCGGGCGGACGCGGCGGAACGTTGGCCCTCGCCGACATGCTGAAACCCATCACCGCCAAGACGGCGAAGTTCACCATCACCGTGCGGATCGAACCCCCGCCCCCCGGCATGCCGCCCGAACAGACAACGCAGGTGCTCGTGATGGAGAACCTCATGCGACAGGAACTCCCCGGCGGGATGTACCAGGTCATGGAGCTCAAGTCGAGCCGCTGCGTCGCGATCATCCCCCAGCAGAAGAAGGTGATGGTCATGCAGATGACGGGCATACCGCAGGACGCAAAGGACCAGATGTCGAATGATTTCTTCGGGGAACTCCGGCGGCGGGTCGAAGAGTTGCGCGGCAGCGGGCCGAAGGACGTCGAGTTCCTCCCCGACAAGACCATAGGCGGCCGCCTGGCCCACGGGTTCAGCAAGCGCGTGGAAGGCATGGGAATCACGGTCTGGGCCGACGCCGAAACGTGCCTGCCGGTGCTGATGGAGATCCGCCACGGTGGCGGGGCGCAACAATACTTCGTGACGATGTCGAACTTCGAGTTCGACGTGCCGCTCGACCCCGCCCTCTTCAGCATGGCCATCCCCGAGGGCTACACGGTCGAGGAGCGGTCGATGAATATGTCGCCGCCCACCGAGGCGGACCTCGTAGCGGGCCTGCGGCAGTACGCCAACATGGCCGACGGGGCGTTCCCTGACCGGATCGACCAGAACACCATCATGGAGATCCTGAAGAAGTGGATCCCGCAGCAGTCGGCCAACGCCCAGCAGGGCCAGATACCGACACAGGAGCAGTTGGACACGATTATGAAGGTCCAGCGGGTGCTGTTGTTCGTCATGCAACTGTCGGGCGAGAAAGCCGACTGGCGCTACGCCGGCCGCGGCGTGCACCTCGGCGACGCCGGGACACCCGTCTTCTGGTACCTCCCGAAGGGCGCGGCCAATTACCGGATGGTCTGCGGCGACCTGACGGTGGCCGATGTGGCGCCCAGCGCCCTGCCCGCCATCCCCGACGCCCAGCGGCCGGAGGACGGAAGCCCCTCTCAGCCGTCGCCGCCGGCCCAGGCGCCGCCCGTACCCACGCCGCCGGCGGACCGTTAGCCGTGGCAGCAAGACCTCTTGCCTGACCGGTGGTGGGATCTGAGACAGCGTGCTCTGCTCGTGACCGCTGGTTAGCGTGCTCTGCTCGTGACCGCTGGTTAGCCGTACAGCGCAACTTCGCGCGGCGGGTCTCCTGACCCGCCGCGCGAACCGCGTTCCTCGCCCCGCGGACCATGGTTCTTGGCGCGGCAGGTCGGGAGACCCACCGCGCCAAGGCTCACGTTGCGCTGTAGGGTTGGTTCGGGTTTCGTGGTCAACCTTGGTTTTCAGAACGAGGGCGAAGCGGCGCTTTCGTTTCCGCCTGTCCCCTTGGCGCTGATGATTGGGGCCGGTCAGGCTCAGTCGGAAGATTCCGCGAAGGATTCTCCGCGGATCCGACAATAGTCTGGTGGTCGGACGGAAGCCGAGGTCACAACGTGATCGCCGACGAGCGAGTCACAAGGGAGCAAGTGCTGCGTGCAGCAGTGCTCGCCGGCGACGAGAGCGCGTGGCAGGCCTTGTATGACGAGACCTTCGAAGCGTTGTACGGCTACGTTCTCTGGCGCTCCGGCGGCCGGAAAGACCGGGCTGACGAGGTCGTCCAGGAGTGCTGGCTCACGGCCGTGCGGCGCATCCGGAGGTTCGACCCCCAGCGAGGCAGATTCCTCGACTGGCTGCGCGGAATTGCCGCCAACCTCGTGCGAAACCAGTTGCGCCGCGAGAGCAAGCGGCGATCGCGCGAGGTCCTGTCAGATAGCCGGTCGCCCGGCAGCGCCACGGACGGGTCGCCCTTGGAGGATCTCGAGCGGGGTAGCCGCATTGCTCTCGCGCTGGCCGCGCTGCCCGAGCGTCAGGAAGCGGTCCTGCGGGCGAAGTACCTCGAGGGCCGGTCGGTCGCTGAGATTGTGGCGGCGTGGAACCAGACGCCCAAGGCCATTGAGTCGCTCCTGGCGCGCGCCCGGGACGAGTTCCGCGCCCTCTATGTCGGGTCGGCCGGAGACGAGGAGAGGGCCCGCGACCCTGCGGCCCTGGGATGGCAGCTTCAGCGTCAGCCACGGAGGGAGCCATGAACGCACCCCATGAACCCGGGAGAGACCTCGTGGAGACGGTTCTCGGTCCGCACGGGGGCGGCCCGGAGAATGCCGGCCTGCGGGCCGCGCTTCTTCGGCGCACCACGGGAATCCTCCGCCGGCGCCGCCGCCTGAGGTGGCTTGGAGCAGCGGCCGCTTTGTTGACCTGCTACCTGGCGGGGGCCGCTACAGCAGAGACCTGGTGGCCGTGGCGACCGCTCACGCCCGCTGCTGCACACAAGGAAGGCGCCACCGTGGGCGAGCCCACTTCGGTCGCCGGCACGCAGGATTCGACGGAAGCGAAGCCTGGGCGGGAAGCCCCTCTGCCCGAGGGCGTGGGGCCGCCGCCCGCCACGGCCAAGGCAAGCCCTTTTGAGGTCCGCCGCCGGGCCGGAGATCGGTTCCTTCGGGAACCCGCTCAACTCGCGCTGGCGGTGCGGAGTTACACGAATGCCCTGCGGGTCGCTTCGGTCGAAGAGCGGGCCATCTCGCCGGAGCGGGACAGCTGGCTCCTGATGGCCCTGAAAGAGTCCCGGCTTAAGGAGAGAAATCATGGCAATCTCGATCACTAGCAGGTCGGTCTTCGCGCGTTGGATGGCGATCCCGGGCGTCGTGGCACTGGTGTGGGCGTGGGCCGGCGGCGCCCTCGGCGAGCAACCGGTCCCCTCCCTCGACACGTTGCTCTCCACGGGCGTGGAGAACCACCCGACCGTGGTGACGGCCAGGGCCAAGGTGGCGCTGGCGGAGGCGGAACTCAACAGCGCCCGGTTCGAGGTGACCCGGCAGGTCATCGCGTTGCACGGCGACTATGACGCCCAAGTGCAGGGCCTGAACGGGCTGGAGATGCAGCTCCAGGCGGCATCGCAGAACCTTGGTGCGGCGAGGGCCGCTGTGGAGAAGGAGGTGGTCGGCAGGGAAGTCCTGACCGATGCCGAGTTGAAGCAGGCGGAGGCGGTGAGTGCGCTGATCAACGCCAAAGCGCAGGTGGCCCGCCTCGCGACGGAACTCCAGCGGTTGATCAGAGCCACCGTGTACCATTATAGCCTGGCGCCGGAGACCGTCCAGCCGCCGGCGTCGCAGCCGGTCCGGCCCCTGCCCGGGCCGGTTGTCCAGCAGATGGCCGCCGCCCTCGATACGGCTATTTCCGGGGTTGATTTCACCGAGGTGCCCCTGAAGGACGTCGTGGCCTACCTGCAGGATGTTGCCAAGATCACAATCACGGTGGACGCCGCCGGCGGCGTCCCGTTTGAGAATCCTGTGACCCTCAAGCTGAAGGATGTGACGCTTTCGGCCGCTCTTCAGGCTCTCGAAGACGTGGGGCTGGACACAGTGTTTGTCGTTCGCGAATACGGGCTTCTGGCCACGGACAAGACCAAGGCCGAGGAGCAAGGCTACGTTCGCATACGCGACTTGGGGAAGCCCGCGCCGGACGCGGAAACACCGAAGGCGGGGAAGGACTCTCGGGTGCCCGTCAAGGAGGTGCCCGCGCCGGACGCGGAAGCACCGAAGGCGGGGAAGGACTCTCGGGTGCCAGCCAAGGAGGTGCCTGCGCCGCCGGCGTTACCGAAGCGCCGTTAGTACTACAACGCCAGTGTGCGCGTCGGGTCTCCCCACCCGCCGCGGCCGCCGCGGCGACCGTTATCTCGCCGCCCGGGGGTAATTACCGCGCGGTGGGTCAGGGTACGTGTTTAACGTGGGTGGCACGGTCACGCGCCGTTGCGTGACCGTTCTTGCCCCCCACGGGACCGTGCTTGCCCCCCACGTGACCGTGCACGGCCACGCACCGGCGCGTGACCGTGCCACCCGGCAATCAGGTATGACGCTAAACACGTACGGGTCAGGAGACCCACCGCGCACGAGGTTAAGTGGCGTTGTAGTAGTAGGCCCGGAGCGTAACTGGAGACCGAACCATGGACGTGAAGGAAGCCGTGTTGATCGGCGCGGCCGCAACTCTGATTCTCTGGCCGGCGGCCCTGTGGGCGCAGGGCGAGTTCCCGCTGAAGTACGTCGAGGCCGGCCAGGAGGATCCGCTGGCCCGTCAAGGCATGACAGCCGTGGGTGGATATGACGGCGCGCCACCGGCCATCTCGACGCCTGCGGCGCCCGGCAAGATCATGACGGTGAAGGCCATGCCGCCGGGCCTCTCGGCCAAGGCGAGAGGTTACATTGTCTACGTGGGCGACCGGCCCTTCTTTGCCGTCGTGGACCCTGTATCGCCGCCCAGACTGTACCTCGATGCCGCGGACCGGGGCGATCTCTCGATCGTTGCTCCCATCACCGGCATGGTGCAGGACATGGAATCTGTCTTTCCTGCCGTGGCCTTTCCCATGGGCGCCGGGGCAGGCGCGGCGACGGCCAAGATGCGGCTGATGACACACGCCCGGGGCCAGATGCTGTGGATGTCGGCCGCCGGGTACTTCCAGGGCGAGGTGACGTTGGGCGGCCAGACGTACCGGGTCGCCCTCGTCGACGCCAACGGCAACGGCCGCGCGTCGGACGTGTCGGGGCTGTCCGGCGATGACAAGGAGTGGCACGGCAAGGACCGTCTGGCGATCGATCGGAATCAGGACGGCAAGTTCACCGACACGGCGGAATCGGTCGAAGTGCAGTGGCTCAGCAAGACGGTGCGCGTGAGGGATGTCTATTACAGCGTGCAGGTGGCGCCGGACGCTTCCTCGATCCGGCTGGATGAGATGAAGCCGAAGATAGGCACGCTTGATCTCCCCGGGGCAGATGTGTCGCTGGTGCTCGTGTCCGAGATGGGCATACACGCGCTCGGCGGCGGGGACGGCAAGTGGGCGCTGCCGGAGGGGGAGTACTTCACGAGGTCCTTCACGCTTTCAAAGAGCGACCGCGCAGGTGAGAAGTGGACGCTGAGCGACCTGTCGACGTTCGGCGCGTTGCGCCGGTTCAAGGTGCTGACGGGGGAGACGGTGACCCTCAAGGTTGGCCCCCCGCTTGCCCTCAAGGTGGAGGCGGCGAGCGGCGGCCCGGGCCGCGTCACGCTGAACCTGGGCCTCGCGGGGTGCGGCGGGGAACTGTACTCCGTCGGCCTTGAGAAAGCAGGCGGTGTGCGTCTGCCGGCGCCGAAGGTCAAGATCCTCGACGGGTCCGGCAAGGTCCTCGCCGAGGGCAACTCCGAGTACGGCTGAGGCGGCTCCTGCCGGTACTCGTGGCGAGTACCTGAAGGCTTCAAGGGCAAGTACCGCGTCGAGGTGGAAGGCGACTGGGGGCCGTTCGAGATCGTGAAGGGCCCCGTGGAGTGGTTCAGCGTCCGGTGAAGCCGGGAGCGCGTGCGTCTGGGACAGGCATGTGCTTTGGCGGAAATCACAGACAAATTCCACCCTGGGCGGTCTCCAGGTGGATGTAGATGGCAGCCGGGTCGCGGACCCGGCTGCGCGCTTGCCCCGGGGCGGTCTTGCTCTGCCTTTGGCAGAAGGGAGGACGCCGTGAGATGGACAAGATTCTGCGTTGTCCCGGTTCTTGCATCCCTCTTGGCCCTGCCGCTTGGCGCGATCGCCGCCGAAGCCGACAAGGCGGCCGAGGCGTTTGATTCCGTCTACGGCGCGGACCTGAAGCGCGTCAAGGCCACGCCGGATGTCAAGGACGACCTGGAACTCGCGACCCGCCTTTTCGCCGCCGCCAAGGAGGCGACGGGGCAACCCGAACTCCTCACCGTCCTCTGCGGCAAGGCCCATGAGTTGGCGACCGCGCATCCCAACGGGTACCCGACGGCCATAGCAGCGATGGAACTGCTGGCCGCCGGCGTCCCCGGCAAGGGGGTCTGGTGCGCGGAGCGGGTGGTGGAGATCCGGCAGTGGCAGTTCGACGCCGTGCGCACGGGCGACCGGGCCACGCCGGGCGAGGAGTTGATTACGGCCCTTCTGGGCCTGGCAGACCTGAAGTCGGGCGCGCCCGCCGAGGGCGCCGCCCTCTGCCGCAAGGCCGAGATCGTGGCCCGCACGATCAAGAGCGACCGGCTGGCGGACATCGACATGCGACAGAAGGCGCTGGCGAGCGCCCTGAAGACCCTCCGCGAGGCCGACAGCCTCAAGGCGCTCCTCGAGAAGAACCCGCAGAACGGCCCGGTCCGGGAGAGACTCGTTCGCCTCTATCTGGTGGACCTGGACAACCCGGTCGAGGCCGCCAAGTACGTCGAGGGCGTGGCGGACCAGTCGCTGGCGAAGTACATTCCGGCGGCGGCCAAGGGCGTGGAGTCCGCGCCGGAACTGGCCTCGAAGGAACTGGGCGAATGGTACCGCGCGCTCGCCGAAGGGGCGCCGGCCGGCGCGAAGGCGGCCATGTACGCCAGGGCCATCGCCTACTACGAGCGGTTCCTTGAACTGCATACGGCCGAGGACCTGGACCGCACGACGGCATCGCTGGTGCACAAGAAGGTCTCGGCCGAACTCGCCACACTCAGTGCTCCGGCCGGGACGGTGGGCGCCTCCACCGAGACCCTCATCGCGCCCGGCAAGGCGGTCGACGTCCTTAAATCCGTCGATCCCCAGAAGGACGCCGTCAAGGGACAATGGAAGATGCAGGAGGGGGGACTCCGGGTCGTGAGCAACGAGGCCGCCCAGCGAATTGCATTGCCCGTCGTGGTGGCGGGAAGCTACGAATTCGACGTCGAGTTCACGCGCACCGGAGGGTCCGACAACATCGTGTTCATCGTCCCGGTGGCGTCGTCGGAGGCGCTCATCAGCCTGAATGCCTTCATGGACACGGCCATGTTCGAGGCCACCCACGGCCAGGGCGAACCCAAGGAGAACAAGGTCAAGGTCGGCAAACTCCAGAACGACCGCAAGTACAGCGTTCGCGTCCAGGTGCTCGTCCGCGGAGACGATGCCCAGGTCACGGTCAGCCTCGACGGCAAGCGGTTGCTGGGGTGGACCGGGCCGCATGGCTCGCTCACGAGGCCGGGCGATTGGGGCCTGCCTCGGCGCCAAGGCCTGGGCATGGGCACCTGGTGTTCGAACGTCACGTTCCACACGGCCAAGTTGAAGATGCTTTCGGGCAAGGCAAAACTGCTGGGGCCGACTCGTCCGCCCGCCGGTGCAGCGGCGTCGCGGGACCCCCAGGTGGGCCTTCGCGCCCCATGAACAGTCGGGAGACTTCTTAGGTGACCTTCTGGCCTGTCTGCTTTATTACCCAATAGGGCGAGCAGGAATCGCCCGGCGCAGGAGTGACCACTGGCACCTGAGAGGAGGCACGCGTACATGGTCCGTCATATGGCATGGATGTGCGTGGTCTTGGCGGCGACGTTCCCGTTGCCGCTTGGCCCTGGCGCCGCCGAGGCCGGCCAGGCAACCGAGGAGTTCGACTCCGTGTACGGCGCCGATGTGAAGCGCGTCAAGGACACGGCGACGCCCAAGGACGACCTCGAATTGGCCGCCCGCCTCGTCGCGATGGCAAAGGGCGAGACGGCCAAGCCGGGATCCCTGGCCGTCCTGTGCGAGAAGGCCTACGAACTGGCGATGGTGCACCCCGACGGCTACGCGACGGCGGCACAGGCCATGGAACTGGAGGCGGCGAAGGTCCCCGCGAATGCGGCGGCCTGCGGCCAAAGGCGTCTCGACATTCTCCAGAAAGTCTACGACTCCTCGCGGGGCCCGCAGCGGGCCAAGGCCGGCGAGGCACTCACCGACGCACTCCTGTCGCTTGCGGACCTCCAGGTTGCCGCGGCCGAGATTCCCGAAGCCGTTGCCCTGTGCAAGAAAGCGTTCGTGGTGGCTCGCGCGATCGGCAGCGTGAAGAAGGACGTGGTGGAGGAACGGCTCAAGCAACTGGGGCAGATGGCGAAGACATTCGCCGAGGCCGATGCGCTGAAAAAGCAACTTGAGAAGGCCCCGGCCAACACCGCGCTCCGCGAGAAACTGGTTCGCCTGCTGCTGGTCGACCTGCACAATCCGGCCGAGGCCGCCAAGTGCCTGGAAGGCGTGTCGGACGCGCCGCTGCTGAAGTACGTCCCCGCCGCGGCCAAGCCCATTGACGAGGCGCCGGAGATGGCGTGCCCGGAACTCGGTGACTGGTACGCCGACCTGGGCCGCAGCGCCGCCGCGGCCGCAAAGCCGGCCATGCTGGCCCGGGCAGTCGCCTACTACGAGCGTTTCCTGCTGTTGCACACGGATGACGGTCTGCTGCGGGGCAAGGTCGTTGCCGCGCTGAAGAAGACCGGAGAGGACCTCTGGCGGGCTCGCGGAGAACAGTGGATCGACCTGCTGGCCCTCGTGGACCCGGTCAAAGACAGCCTCAAAGGCACCTGGCAGCGACAGGGCTCGGCGCTGGTGTGTGCCAATCGCGGCGAATCCATCACCTGCCAGATGCCCGTGGCCATCGAGGGAAGTTACGAACTGCAGACCAGACTGGTCTGCCTCGGGGGGGACGCCCCCAATATCTTGCTGCCTGTTCAGAAGCGATCGGTGCAACTCATCATATGCGGCTATCCGGAGCGCATCGGCGGCCTGACCGCCATCGGTGGTAAGCAGCTGCCGGATAACCCGACGCTCGTGCCCGGCATCATGCCTCAGACCGGACGCGAATGTCTTTTGACGGTCAAGGTCATTCTCCTGGGCGCGTCGGCCGAGATCAACGCGACGGTGGACGGGAAGCCTTTCGTGTCGTGGCAGGGGCCCGTGGCCGCCCTGTCGCCGGCGGGCGGCCCGTGGCCGGCGCCCACTGGCCCCTGCGTCGCCGTGGGATGCTGGTGGTCGACGGCCAGGTTCACGGCTGTCCGTCTGAAAGCGACTACGGGCACGGCCAAGCCGCTCCGGTAGGAGAA
The DNA here is from genome assembly GCA_026387055.1 of Planctomycetota bacterium. GTDB lineage: Bacteria > Planctomycetota > Phycisphaerae > FEN-1346 > FEN-1346 > JAPLML01. Next base: position 9,608 of record JAPLML010000100.1, read on the forward strand.
ACTCATGGTTACGGGAACCCGCGCGACGGCGGCGATGGCGGCTGGTTTCCTGGCCTTCCTGGCGGCGACGGCCGCTGGGCCGCCTCCTGCACCGCGGGACAGCGAGGAAGTGGCCCGGTCGTACAGGGAAGACCAGGCCGACCGGACCCCGCCGCCAGGCCGGCCCATCGACTGGGCCACCGTCCTGCCGCGCGACCGCGCCCGCGAGGCCCGTGTCAAGGAACTGTACCGGGGCGACGCTCTTCAGACGGCGGCCGACTTCTACCATGCGGCGATGATCCTCCAGCATGCCCCCGCGCCAGAGGATTACCTGCTGGCCCACGAGTTCTGCATCGTGGCCGTCAGCAAGGGCGAGAAACGGGCCCTGTGGCTGGCGGCCGCGACCGAGGACCGCTTCCTCATGGGCCTCGGCCGGCCGCAGCGTTTCGGCACGCAGTACCGCTCGGCGGACGCAGCGTCCCCTGTGCGGCTCCACCCGGTGGACGGACATGTCACAGACGGCCTGCGCGGGCTGTTTGCCGTTCCGCCACTGGCCGAAGCCATGGCCCGCGAGAAGGGCATGAACGAACGGCTTGGCCCGCGCCCATGAGACGCGGCGGCGCCGGGCCCTGTGCACACGGCCGCCGCTTGCCCCGGACGAGAGGCGCAGAACCGATGTCCTGGAATCCCGAGAACTACGAGAAGTTCAAGGCCGAGCGATTCCAGCCGTTTGAGGACCTGGTCGCCTTGGTAAGGATCCGACCCGGGCTGAAGGTGATTGACCTGGGTTGCGGCACGGGAGAGTTGACGAGGCGACTGGCCGACCGGCTTCCCGAAAGCGAGGTCCTGGGCATCGACAACTCGCCCCAGATGCTGGAGAAGGCCCAGGCCCAAGTCCGCCCCGGCCTTGCGTTTGAGCGGCAGGCCATTGAACAGGTCTCGGGCAGGTGGGACCTGGTCTTCTCAAACGCGGCCATCCAGTGGGTGAGGGACCACGAATCGCTCGTTCCGCGGCTGATGTCACTCGTGCGGCCCGGCGGCCAACTCGTGGTCCAGCTGCCGCGCGGCAACCCGGCGATGGAGATGATCCCGCAGGTCGCGGGCGAGCCCCCGTTTTGCGAGGCGCTCGGCGGCTGGACGCAGGAGTTCTCCTGCCTGCCGCTCTATTCCTACGCGGAATTGCTGAACCGAAGCGGGGCTGGAGAAATGGTCATTTTTGAGAAAGTATATCCGCACATTCTCAGAGACGCTGGCGCCATCGTGGACTGGTACGACGGCACCGCCCTCCTGCCTTACCTCGAACGGCTGGGAGACCTGGGGGAGGCCTTCAAGGAGAGATACCGGCAGAGACTTCATTCGCGGTGGCCCGAGACGCCCGTATTCTTCGGGTTCCAGCGTGTGCTCTTCGCCGCCACACGCAAGCAGGCGGGAGGCCATCGGGCACCTGTTGACGGAGGCCGCGTGGGCAACGTGGCGCGATGCTGAGTGGGCACGATTCTGATAAGAGGCAAACATGTTACCCTATGACCGATCTCCTGAGGCCGGCCCCGAAGTCCCGCGGTCGTTCGCCACGGCGCACGGCGGCTTGGTGCCGGCGGTGGGGCAATCGGGATCGCTCTTGTGGCGAGAGCCCCCCGATGTGAAAGGCCCGTTCGCCGCAACGCCGGTCTTCGCCGGTCCCTTCAAGATCGAGGCTAAGCCGTTCGAGATCCAAGTGCCCGTAGAGGTGACGGAGCATTGACACAACCGGCTCGCCGCCGTATCAATAGCGGCCGGGCGGTCTCGCCATCGAACGCGCCTTGGAAGGGAAACATCCCAAGTGCAAGGACCGACCGAGGCGCCGGTGCTTGTCGTCTCCCTCGACCAGGTCGCCGACCGCGACGTCGCCGCGGTGGGCGCGAAGGCCGCCAACCTGGCCCGGATGCGTCGCCACGGGCTGCCCGTCCCCCCTGGGTTCTGCGTCAGCGCCCAAGCCTACCGCGAGCATCTCCGGGCAGGGGGGCTGATCGACTTGCTCGCGCGGACGCTGGCCGAATGCGCCGACGCTTCGTCCCCGCGACGCGCGGAGCTGCTTGCCCAGGTCCGTAGCGCGATTGCGTCAGTCCCATTGGCCCCGGCGCTCGCGGAGCAGATAGCGGGCCATTACCGGGCGATGGGCGGCAACTGCGTCGCGGTGCGTTCGTCGGCCATTGCCGAGGACCTGCCGGGGCAGTCTTTCGCGGGGCAGCACGATACGTACCTCGGCGTGACCGACCTCGCGACGTGCCTGCGGCGCGTCCGGGACTGCTGGGCGTCGCTCTGGTCGGACCGGGCGCTGGAGTATCGCCGCCAGAGCGGCATCGGCCGCGCGGACGTGGACATGGCCGTGATTGTGCAGGCGCTGGTGCCGGCGGAAACGGCCGGCGTGATGTTTACGGCCGACCCGCTCAGCGGGCGCCGCGACTGTGTGATCATCGAGGCGAGTTTCGGCCTGGGCGAGGCGGTGGTGGCCGGAAAGGTCGCGCCGGATCGGATCATCGTCTCCAAGCGCGTCTTCCGCGTGGAGCGAAGGGTCAGCGGCCGCAAGGCGCTGGAGGTTGTGCCCGACCCGTCCGGGGGCACCCGCGAACAGGCGGTCGACGCCTCCCGTGCGGACCGGCCGTGCCTGGATGATGCGACGGCCGGCCGACTGGCTCTGCTCGGCGCACGTCTGGAGGCCCTGTTTGGTGCCCCGCAGGACGTGGAATGGGCCGTCGCCGAGGGAGACGTGCACCTGCTTCAGTCGCGCCCCATCACGGCCTTGCCGCCCGCGGCGGAACGGCGTTGGGAGGACCGCCAGATATGGACGAACGTTAACCTCCGCGAAGTCGTTCCCGGCGTGCTGACGCCCACGACGTACACCTTCTTCCGGCTGGCCGGGTTGCCCCTGTTGGACGCCTTCCTCGGGCCGGTGGGGATCGATGTCGAGCCCGAGGACGTGGCGGGGCTGGTCGCCGGCCGGTTGTACTTCAACGTCAACACGGCCGCCGCCCTCCGCGAAGTCCTGCCCTTCGGCTCGAGGCTGGATGCGAGCATCCTTTTCGGCGGTGGAGGGGCGGGCGCCGACGCGCCCACGGAAGTGCGGATGCCCAAGGAGGACCTTCCCACGCTCCACGTACGGTGGCACCGCAAACTCACGCGGATGCCGGACATGCTGTGGCGGTTCCTGTGCAGCCCGACGCGCCGGGGGCGGGGGATCCTTGCTCATTTTGGGAGATGCGTCACGGCGATGGCGCGGGAACCGTGGGGGACCCTGGACGATACGGACTTGGCCCGGCGAATCCGGCCGGCCAGTCGCTTCGCGAAGCAGGATTTCCTCGCTGGCGGAGCGACCGTCGCGATCGTGATCGCAGGGATTGGCTACTGCCTGCTGCTGATGGCGCTCTGCCGCCGCTGGCTGAACGATGAAAACGGCAACGTCGCCAAGCGCCTCCTTGCCGGCCTGGGCGGGATGGAGGATGCGGAGGCCGGAATCGCCCTATGGCGGCTGGCGGCCATGGCGCACGCGGCCCCGCAGGTCGAGGCGCCCATCCGCGAGGAGAAGCACTTCGCGGGCGTGGCGCGGCGACTCGCCGACACGGACGGGGGGAAGCCGTTCCTGGCGGCATGGTCGCACTTCATGGAAGCCCACGGCCACCACGCGCGCGGCGAACTCGAACTTGGCAATCCCCGCTGGCATGAACAGCCGGACTACGTCCTGGGCCTGGTGCGAAGCCACCTTGCGGGCCTCGGCCACGTGGACCCCGTTGCGCAGGCCCGGCGACTCGCCCAGCAGCGCCGCCGCCTGGCGCGCGAGTGCCTTCTGGGGCTGCGGAACCCGGTCAAACGCCTGATCTTCGAAGCCGTGCTTCGCCGGGCACAGGAGGGACTGCGGTTTCGGGAAACCACCAAGAGCCGGGCAATCCGCTGGATAGCGGTGGTGCGGCAAATGCTTCTCGAACTCGGCGAGCGCCTTGCCCACAGGGGAATCCTCGGGCAGAGGGATGACGTGTTCTTCCTTCAGATGGAAGAGCTGGTCCCGGCAGCCGCCGGGCGCTTCGACCCGCGGCCCGCCATCGCGGAACGCCGGGCCGAGTACGAACGCAACGTCGCGCTGGACCCGCCGGCGGTGGTATTCGGCCGCTTCGATCCGCAGCAATGCGCGCCGGAGGTCGTGGACGACCGGGTAGGCGTATTCCGAGGCATGGGGGTCAGCCCCGGCGCGGCGACCGGCAAGGCTCGCGTGATCCTGCACGCCGGCCAGGAGCACGTGGCGCCCGGCGAAGTGCTGGTAGCCCCATCCACAGATCCCGGCTGGACGCCGTACTTCGTGAACGCCGCGGCCATCGTGATGGATCAGGGCGGGCAGCTCAGCCACGGCAGCATTCTCGCCCGGGAGTACGGCATCCCCTGTGTGGTCAACGTCGGACCGGCAACGAAGGTGATCAAGACCGGCCGGAGGATCGAGGTGGACGGTAACCGGGGCATTGTGCGCCTCCTCGGGGGCCCGTCAGAGAAAGAATGACCTCGGCCCCCCGGGGTCCGGTGTGGCTTGATTCGTCTCTCGCGCGCTCTGCGTGTTCCGACACCCCGGGATCTCTGCGGCTGGATTCAACGACTGCCCAGTGACTTGCCAACGACCGGGTGCACCTCATGTTTGTGGCGAGGGTGGCACGGCCACGCGCCGTTGCGTGGCCGTGCATGGTCATGTGGGGAGCAAGCACGGTCACGCAACGGCGCGTGACCGTGCCACCCTCCATGAACATGGCTTGCCACAAAATCTGCATGGTCATGTGGGGAGCAAGCACGGTCACGCAACGGCGCGTGACCGTGCCACCCTCCATGAACATGGCTTGCCACAAAATCGCGGCACACCCCAACGACCTGCGACCCTCGTTTTTGCTGGAAGAACGCCGTGCAAGTGATTATGGTACAAGGCGTTATGGCAGGCCGGGCGCGTTCTTGACCGTTCAGCCGCGGGTCGCTGAGAGTGCTTGATGAGTTGAAGGCAATCGCGTGTCCCCCCAAACCGATCCAACCGAGCACGACGACCGCTGGATGCAGGAAGCCCTGCGCCTGGCCCGGGCCGCCCTGGCCCAGGACGAAGTGCCCGTCGGGTGCGTCATCGTCCACGAGGGGAGGGCGGTCGGCCGCGCGCACAACCAGCGCGAGACCCTCCGCGACCCCACCGCTCACGCCGAGATGATCGCCATCACCCAGGCGGCCGAGGCCCTCGGCTCCTGGCGCCTGACCGGCTGCACCCTTTACGTGACGCTCGAGCCGTGCGCCATGTGCGCGGGGGCGATGGTCCTCGCGCGGATCGACCGCCTCGTCTACGGCGCGGCCGATCCGAAGGCGGGGGCCGTGGAATCGGTCTTACGCCTCGTCGACGACCCCCGGCTCAACCACCGCATTACCGTCACCGCGGGGGTGCGAGCCGACGCCTGCGGCGCGATCCTGTCGGAATTCTTCCGCGCCAAGCGCGCCGGCCCGGGCGACCTCCTCTGACCCGCCTCAGTCCTGTTCGGGGTGTGCCGGGATTCTGTGGCAAGCCCTGTTCGTCGAGGGTGGCATGCCCAGCGCGCCGTTCGCTGGGCATGCTGTCACCCATGCCGGGAACATGCCCACGCAACAGCGGCGTGGGCATGCCACCCTCGCCACAAACATGAGGTGCGCCCCCTGTTCGCCGCCGCGGCCTTTTGCCGAAACTTGGCCTGCGCGCCAAGGTTGAAAGGACAGCATCTCACGGGTGGGAGAAGCGCGTGATGAACCGGCCTCCGGGGCGGCTGAGCTTGCTTGTTGCCGGCGTCGTGCTCGCGGTCTGGGCGCAGGTGCCACTCGCGTGCGCTGCCGAGCCCGCGACGGCGGCCAAGCCCGCCATCACCGTCGACGAGAAGGCCCGCACGGTCGCCATCCCCGCCCTCGCCGCCAAGCAGGGGACCTACGACGTCCTGAAGGGGGCGATCGAGTACGTCCTCGTCGCCAAGGGCGGCAAGGAGTACGAGACCCTTTTCGTGACCCCGTGCGCCCCGCAGGACGTGGGCGAGGCGCTGCGGAAGATCGGCCTGAGGCCCGGCCGGCCGGCGCTCTCCGACACCCCGCCCAAGGGCCAGCCGGTCCGCCTCTTCGTCGAGTACGAGGCCGCCGGGAAGACCGTCCGCCGCCCCGTCGACGACTTTCTGGCGTACCTTAAGACCGGCAAGCCGGTCGAGGCCGCGGCCTGGCCCTTCACCGGCTCGACGCGGGCGGTCAACCCGGAAACCGGTTCCGACGTCCTCCAGGCGGCCCTGACCCGCCAGCTCGTCGGGCTGCACTACGACGACACCTCGCCGCTCATCCAGAATCCGCGGGCCGAATGCAGGGAATCGAATATCTACAAGGCGAACACCAAGCTCCTGCCGGCGGCCGGGACGGCCGTCCGCTTCATCTTCGAGCGCGTGGCGCCGAAGATCCCCGAGGGGACGCGGCGGGCCCGCGTCTTCGTCTCCGGCCGCGTGCAGGGCGTCGGCTTCCGCGACTTCACCGAGAACCAGGCCCGGCGCCTCAAGGTCGCGGGCTTCGTGAAGAACCTGCCCGACGGCCGCGGCGAGGCCGTCATCGAGGGCCCGGCCGCGGCCGTGGCGGCCCTGGTCGATGAGATGCGCCGCGGCCCGCGCGCGGCCAAGGTCGAAGCGATCGACGTCAAGGACGAGACGCCCGAGGGCGAGTTCGAGGCCTTCGACGTGGTCGTCGAGGGGCCGTAAGATGCGCCCCCGCGCGGCGAGCCTGGCGGCCGCCCTCCTCCTGGCGCTCGGCGCCGCGGCCGACGCCTACATCGAGCGGCTGTAGCCTTGAAGGGCAAGCCCGAGTTCAGGCGCGTCGAGATGAACATCGGCCTTTCGGCCCCCGATCACAGCGCGTATGTCATCGGGCGCCTGAAGGCCGGCGGCGCCGTGGTCGGCTTCTACAAGCGCGACGGCCCGAGCATCGCGTCGGAGTGGCACGCCGGCGACACGTGGTTCCAGCTCTACGCCGAGGACGAGCCCGGCGCGGGCGGCGGCATGACGTGGCGCATGTCGCACATCGAGATCCGGCTGAACCGGACCTACCACGGCGCCACGGCCGACCTGGTGAAGCTCGTGGAGGACGTCCTGGCGAAGCGCCGCCCCGCGCCGCCGCCGGACCCCGGCCAGCCCCCGGTCGATCCCGGCCGTCCGCTGCCGAAGCGCCTGGACCCGAGCGAGGCCAAGGGCGGCCTGCGGCGGCGCCTCGTCTTCAAGGGCGACGGCGCCGGCGACCCCGGCGGCGTCACGTTCGCCGACGCCAACGCCGATGAACGCATCGACATCTATCTGTGCCGCGAGAAGGCCGGCATGCTCCTGGTGAGCGGCGGGGGCACGCTCGAGGACATGGCGGCGGCGCTCCACCTGCGAACGGGTTCGCGGTCCGCCGCCTGGGCCGACTATAACGGCGACGGCTATCCCGACGTGCTCCTGGGCGCCCTCAAGCTCTTCACGAACGTGGGCGGCGGCTTTCGCGAAGACTCGCGGCTCCTGCCCGCGCCGCCGCCAGGCCATGCCGCCTGTGCCGCCTGGATCGACTTCAACGGCGACGGCCTGCCCGACGTTCTCGCGGCCGGGGCGGGCCTGCGGCTTCTCCAGAACAGCGGGAAGGGCCCCGCGTGGTTCGTGGATGCCACCGAGAAGGCCGGCCTCGCGGCGAAGGAGTTTGCCGCCGCGGGCGGGTTCATCCTGGCGTTCGATTACGACGGTGACGGTTATACCGATTTCTTCTGCGACCAGGGCGCGGGCGTGCTGGCCCACAACGAGCGCAACGGCACGTTCAGGGCCGTGGCGGGCGCCGGCCTCGAACTGGGCCGGCCGGGCTATCGGTGCGGCTTGGCGGCGGGCGACATGGACGGCGATGGGCGGCTCGACGTGTTCGTCCCCGGCCCCGGCAAGGCGCGGCTGTACCGCAACAACGGCGACGGGACGTTCAGCAACGTGATGGACGCCTCGGGCGACCTCGCCGCCGTGAGCGAGCCGAGTCTCTCGGCCGCGTGGGCCGACGTCGACGGCGATGGACGGATGGACCTTCTGGTCTGCTCCGGCGGCGGCGCGCCGCGGCTCCTTCTCGGCAACGGGAAGGGCGGGTTCACCGACGTGACCGACGCGGTCGGCCTCCGGGGCCTCGAGGGCGTCAGGTCCGCCGCGTGGGCCGATCTCGATGGCGACGGCTATCCGGACCTCGTGATGAACTGCCGCGACCGCGTGATCGTGGCGCTGAACGAGCTGGATCATCCGAAGGACCGCGTGCCCGTCACGGTGGAAGCCGACGTGCACAGGGGCCTGACCGGTGCGCTCGTGCGTGCGATGGACGACAAGGGGCGGCTCCTGGGCCTTCGCGAGTTGGGCGGGGCCGAGGGCGGCGGCAGCCAGGCGTGCCCCATCGCCCACTTCGCCGTGCCGGCGGGCAAGTGCACCTTCTCCGTCTGCCTGAGCGACGGCCGAGCGGCCATGAAAAGCGCAACTATCGAACTGGGGAAACACCGGGTAGTCTTCCGCGATGAAGAGTTTAAGTAATCAGGGGCGAGCCGCGCCGGCGGCGCCGGTACTCACCTTTTAGCCGCGACCCGCAGGGGATCGCGTTTTTCCCGAGGATGCATCGTGTTGCCGAACCCTCACATATCTTTCGATTGCCTGGCCGTCGTGCCGGTGCTGATCGGGCCGCTCCAGATCCTCGTGGCGGTGCTGCCGCCGCTTCTGGGCGCCCTGGCGGCGATGCTCCTGGCGGTTTTCAAGCCGGCGGCGATCCGCACGGCGCTGCGGGTGATGTGGCGCAATAAGCTCCTGACGGCCGGCGTCGTCGCGGCGGTGGTGGGCGGGGTCTACCTGGTTTCGTGGGCGTCGGGCCGATTCGGCCCGCAGGCCTCCGCGGCGTCGGGCAGCGGGGAGTGGCCCGCCTTCCGCGGCGGCATGGATCGGCGCGGCGCCTCCCTCACGAGCGCCGATCCGGTCTCCTCGACCGGCGTGTGGGCCTTCACGAAAGAGGTCAAGACGTTCTACTGCTCGCCGGCGGCGGCGGGCGGGCGGCGCTTCGCCACCTCGGCCGACAAAACCGTCTTCCGCGACAGCGGCGCCGTCTACTGCCTCGACGCCGAGAACGGCGCCGTGGTCTGGAAGTACGCCCCGGACGATTTTCGCGCTACGTTCTCCTCGCCCGCGGTGGCGGGCGGCTACGTCGTGGTCGGCGAGGGGCTGCACTTCACCCGCGACGGCCGCGTGACCTGCCTGGAGGCCGCCACCGGCAAGCTCGTCTGGCAGGTGCGCACGGCCAGCCACGTTGAATCATCGCCATGCATCTATGACGGCAAGGTCTACATCGGCGCCGGCGACGACGGCCTGTACGCCATCTCCCTCCGGCCCGGGCCCGACGGCAAGCCCCGCGTCCTCTGGCACCTCGACGGCCGGGAGTATCCCGACTGCGAGGCGTCGCCGCTGGCGCACGACGGCAAGGTCTGGTTCGGCCTGGGCGAGCAGGGCGCGGCGGTCTGCAGCGTCGACGCCCGGACCGGCCGGCCGCTCTGGCGCGTGCCGACGCCGTACCCGGTCTTCGCCGGGCCGACCCTCGCCGGCGGCAGGCTCTACGTCGGCATGGGCAACGGCAACTACATCGACAGCGCCGAGCAGGTGGCGCAGAAGCGGCTCGAGGAGATGCGCCGCCAGGGCGCCACGGCCGCCGCCATCGCCGAGGCGCGCACGCGCCTCGCCCCGGCGGGAGCGATCTGGGCCCTCGACCCCGCCACCGG
>JAPLML010000315.1 GCA_026387055.1 Planctomycetota bacterium
GACAGACATCGGCGGGGGAAGGGAGACGATCGTCCGCTTTACCACGGCCCCGGCGCCCTTGAAGACCGGTTCGAGTTCGCGGCGGAGTCCGTCGGCCGACCCGCCGTATCGCTGGCGGAACGCGGGAGCAATTCTATTGTAAGCCGCCTCGTAGCGGCCATCCAGAACGTCGCTGACGACCTCGTTCGTGCGGGCTTCCAGGTTTTTGAGCAGCCGCCACTCGCTCCACTCCGCTTCCCCATGGTAAGCCACGGCGCCGAGCGTGACGACCGCGCCCACCAGCATCCCGACCTTGGCGATGCGGCGGCCCGTGAGCACGCCTTCCGACCGGCGGATCTTACGTGCCGCCAGCGCGCTTACGATCAGGCCGATCACCGAAAAAACCGTCAGCGGCAGGATCCAGAGCCCCATCACCCCGAGGACCCCCAGCGCCAGGCCGATGACGGCGGACGGGCTGATGGCGGCATATTGCGGGTCGATGGCCCGGTCCAACTGGCCGTCGAGGAGTGTCGGTTTTTCGGGTTTAACGTCCATGGATGTTCCATTTCATCGCGGCGGTCCGTAAAAGCGGAAGCGAGGATCGGGTCGACCGCTTCAACGAGTGCGTTTGGCGGCGACGGCGGTCCGGTCGTCGCGGAACTTTCCATTCGGGCTGACCGATTCCGTCAGGTCGCCGAGAAACTTGAGGAGGGCCTCGGCCGGTCCGCTCAGGTTCTGCCTGGCCACTCAGATCAAACGGCTTGCCGCGCTCCATCGGCGCATCGGGGAGCACGCCGAGGGGCAGGCCCGTGGATCCCAACTGCTCGCATCGGCCGTCGCTGCGCAGCACGAGGAGCGGACCTTGGCCGGCGCTGGCGTACGTTAGGGCGCCGCTCTGTCCGTCGACGGCGGCGAGCGCGAGCGTGACGAACCGGCCGTCGGTGACGTCGGCGGCGAGCAGGCGGTTGGCGTCGACGAGGACGCGGTCGGGCGAGTCTTCTCGCAGGGCGAGGGCCCGGACGAGCGCCCGCGTCTCGGCCGCCAGCAGAGCGGGACCCACGCCGTGGCCGACGGCGTCGCCGAGCATGATGCCCACGCGTCCGTCGCCCCACGGGAAGAGATCGAAGAAGTCGCCGCCCGCATATTCCGACGGCTTGCTCCAGCCCGCCAGGTCGAGACCCTTGATGCGCGGCGGGTTCTGGGGCAGCAGGCCCACCTGGATGTCGCGGGCCAGTTCCATCTCGTTTTCGAGCCGGCGCTTGGCGAGGAACTCTTCGAGGAGGCGGGCCCGTTCGAGGGCCACGCCGGCCTGCGCCGCCAAGGCGCCAAGAAGGGCGACGTCCTGGTCGGTGAACGTGCCGCTTCGTTTGTTCAGGGCTTCGAGGACGCCAACCAGGCGACCGTCGAGGTTCGTCATCGGGACGGCCAGCATGTTGCGCGTGCGCCAGCCTGTGTTGCGATCGACTTCGGGGTTGAATCGGGGGTCGGCGTAAGCGTCGGGCACGATCAGGCACGCCTTCTGCCGCGCGACTGTGCCGGCGATGCCGCGGTTGGCGGGGAACCGGATAACCTCGATTTCGCTCTT
>JAPLML010000362.1 GCA_026387055.1 Planctomycetota bacterium
GGCAACACGAACCTCTACCCGCGGGCAGAAGGGGGGCCGGCCCGGCGCACCAAGCGTCTGCCCTTTTTCGCCGCCGAGATCACCAGCATCACGCCGACCGCCTCGTCGAGCGTGATCGGGAAGCGCTTGCCCCGGCGCACCGCCGCATAGAGCTCGTCCCAGATGTTCCAGGGCTTCTGCGGGTTGACCGGGAAGGTCTGCTCAATCCAGGGCAGGTCCTCGGGGGAGCCGAAATTCTCGTCGGCGGCGCCGGGGTTGACGGGACGCGGCGGGAGTTTCGCCTTCGGATCGAGATATCGAAGCGTGAAGCTCTGCCCGTCGCACCACAGCGCCCCGCGCGTGCCCCAGACGGCGTAGGGCGGGCTGCTGAGGGCCATGCCGCCGCTCACCTCCAGATCCACCACGCGCCCGTTCGTCCCCGCCAGGACGATCTTGAAGTGGTCCTCGGCGTCGCCGACGGCGGCGATCCGCTTGAGGGCGCTCCACTGGCTCTTCACGGGCGCCTCCAGGAGCCGCAGCGCGTGGTCGACGATGTGCGGGCCCCAGTTGAGGAGCAGCCCCCCGCCGAATCGCTTGAGGGTCTGCCAGTCGTCGCGGCGGGCGTACCAGCCCCGCGTCAGCTTGATCTGATACACGTCGCCCAGGAGGCGGGACGCGATGATCTCGCAAACGTGCAGGAACGCCTTGTCGCACCGCGAGTTGTGTCGGATGTAGAGCCTGCCCTTCGACCGGGCGGCCCGGGCCGCCAGGCGCCGGGCCTGGGCATACGTCTCGGTGATCGGCTTTTCGAGGAACACGTGCTTGCCCGCCTTGAGTGCCAGCACGGCGTGATCGAAGTGGTCGCGCGAGAACGTGGCCACGTCGACCATCTCGACGGCGGGATCGGCCACGAGGTCCTCGATCCTCTCGTAGACCTTGCAGCCGTAGGCGTCGGCCATGCGGCTGCGACGGTCCTTGAGGACGTCGCACGCGGCGACGATCTGGAACTTGTCTTCCTTGCCCTTGAGTTCCGGGCAGTGCATGCCCCAGCCCGCGCGGCCGAGGCCGACGATGCCGAGCCTGATAGGTCCCGCCTTCGCCATCGCGATTCCCTTTCCGTGGAGCGTGAGCGTCCGGGTGCAGAGGGGAGCGATTATAGGCCGCCGTGTGGATGGGAGCAAGCGCCGGCCGGATACGATTGGCGCCTAAGCTCATTCAGGAGGCGGCGTCGAGGAGACGCTGCACGTCGGCCAAACTCGATGCGACCCAGGTGGCGTCTCGCGCCCAGGGCTTCGGCTCGGACACGAGCGCGATGGTCCGGACGCCGGCGCTGCGGCCGGCTTCGATGTCGAACCGGTAGTCGCCCACCACGATCGTCTCGTCCGCAGCGGCGCCGCAGGCCGCCATGAGGCCGTGCACGCCGTCGGGGCTCGGCTTCGGCCGATGTTCGTCGCGGGCGACGCTGGCGTCGAAGGCGAGGCCGTGGCGGCGGATGGCGAGGTCGACGCTCGCGCGGCTGTTACGGGTCAGGACGGCCACCTTGACGCCTCGCTCGCGAAGGTGCGCAAGGAGTTCCCGGGCGCCGGGCATGAGGCAGGACCGCTCTGCAACGGCCGCCTCGTGGCGGTCAAGGATGGCCCTGGCCCGCGCCTGCTCGGTGTCGCTCAGGGCAGCGATCGCCTCCAAGATGGGGGTGGCCGGCGGCAGACCGATCTCGGCCCGGACAGCGCCAAAGTCCAGCATCGCCTCCAGGAGGGTGCCATCGAGGTCGAAGATGACAAGCTTGAGGGCCATGGCGTACCTATAATGACGCCGTTGGCCTCGATCGTCAATGATCGTGCTGCGTCATCGCGGCGGATAACCAGGTGCGCTGGGCTGGCCGCCTACGTTGGTGGGCGGGCGCTTTACCCAGTTACCCACGGCCGGGCAAGACCGGCCGTGGCACACCTCCCCCGGCACGCGCTCCCTGGAACTTGCATTCCGGCCCTCGTCCGCTATAATTGCCCTTTCTTGAATGTCTTACGACCGACGGGAGGGACTTTGAAGAAGACCCTGGGGGAACTGGCGCAATTGGTGGGTGGCCGGCTGATGGGCGACCCCGCGCGGGAAGTGCAGGGGGTGGCCAGCCTGGCCCAGGCGGGGCCCCGCGACGTGGCTTTTGTCGCCCTGGCCCGGTACGCCGGCGCTGCCGCCGCAACCAGGGCCGCCTGCCTGGTCGTTCCCCAGGACTGGAAGGCGGACGTGACGGGGACCGCGGTTCTTCGGGTCGACGATCCCAGCCGGGCGATGGTGGCGATTGCGGCAGCGCTGTGCCCGCCTCTGCCGGCCCCACCGCCGGGCATCCACCCGCGGGCGTCGGTGGCCGAGACGGCGGTGCTTGGGCAGGATGTCCACGTGGGCGCCTGTGCGGTGATCGGGGAGCGGGCTCGCATCGGCGACCGGACGCGGATTCGTGCCGGGGCGGTGGTGGCCGACGAGGCGGTGATCGGCGCGGACGGCGACATCCACTCGGGCGTCGTGGTCCGCGAGCGCTCGCGCCTGGGCGACCGGGTGATCATCCATGCCGGATCGGTCATCGGCAGCGACGGCTTCGGATACCTGCCGGGCAAGACCGGGCCGGAGAAGATCCCGCAGCTCGGCACGGTGGAGATCGGCGACGACGTGGAACTGGGCGCCTGCGTGACGGGCCGGCGTGACAAAGGACGTGCCCGCGGGCGCCGACGTGAGCGGCTACCCCGCGCGGCCGCACCGCGAGGACCTGCGTCAGCAGGCGATCCTGCGGCGGATGGCGGAGGTCCTCGAGCGCTTGAAGGCGGTCGAGGATCGCCTGGGCGGGCTCGAGGCAAAGGACAAGGCGTGAGTCGGCGCCAACGGACCATCTCGCTCGAGGCCGAGATTGAGGGGCACGGCCTTTTCACGGGGCAGACGGTCCATCTGCGTTTGAGGCCCGCGCCGCCAAACACCGGCTTGGTGCTGACGCGCGTCGACCTCGGGCCGGAGGCCACCGTCACGGCGACCATCCAGTCCGTGGCCAAGCGATTCCAGCGCACGACGCTCGTCAACGGCGAGGCGTGCGTCGAGACGACGGAACACTTCCTGGCGGCCCTGGCGGGGCTCGGCATCGATAACCTCTACGCGGAAGTCAACGGGCCTGAGATGCCCGCCGGCGACGGTTCGGCGGCCGACTACGTGCGGCTCCTTCGGCAGGCGGGCATCGTGGAGCAGGAGGGCGAGCGCCCCGTCCTCACTATCGCCGAGCCGATCACCGTTCAGGAAGGCGACGCGCTGATCACGGCGCTGCCGGGGCCGGAGGGCGAGCTCCAACTCACGTATCACCTCGATTACGGCCCGGCGGGGGTGATCCCGCCGCAGGTGTTCTCCCTGAAGCTCACGCCCGACGCCTTCGTCCAGGAACTGGCCGCCACGCGGACGTTCATTCTCGATACCGACGTGCCGGACCTGCGGCGGCGCGGCTACGGGCCGCAGGCGACGTATGAGGATCTGTTGGTAATCGGCCCGGACGGGCCGATCCACAACACGTACCGCTTCGCCGACGAGCCCGCGCGGCACAAGCTGCTCGACATCGTGGGAGACCTTTTCCTGCTGAACTGCGACGTGCGCGGCCGCATCGTCGCGATGCGGAGCGGCCACGCCCTCAACCATCGCCTCGTGCGGCGCCTGCTGGAGCAGGCGGCCGGCATGGGGTCGCTCGTGGGCGGCGCCCTGCGCCAGGCGATGGACATCAACCAGATCATGGCCGTCCTGCCGCACCGGTATCCGTTCCTGCTGGTGGACCGCGTCATTGCGCTGGAGGACGAGGTGCGGGCGGTGGGCATCAAGAACGTGACGATCAACGAGCACTTTTTCCAGGGCCTCTATCCCGGCACGCCCATCATGCCGGGCGTTCTGATCGTCGAGGCGATGGCGCAGCTCTCGGGCGTGCTGCTTCTGAAGAAACTGGCCCACGAGAACCAGGTGGCCGTGCTGCTGAGCATGGACAAGGTGAAGCTGCGACGGAGCGTCCGCCCGGGTGACCAGCTCCGGCTGGAGGCCGAGGTGGTCCGCTCGAAGGCACGCACCGCGGAGGTCATGACGCGGGCGTGGGTCGGCGACGAACTGGCCGCCGAGGCCCGGATCCGCTTCATGCTGCTTCCGGCCGAACAGGAGTTGTGAGAGAGATCCATGGCGATCAGTAAGCTGGCGGTCGTTCATCCGAAAGCCGAGCTGGCCCCCGACGTCGAGGTCGGCCCCTTCGGCTACGTGGGACCCGACGTGGTCATCGGGGCGGGCACGGTCCTCCATAACGGCGCCACCGTTGTCGGCCACACGCGGATCGGCCAACGCAACGTCCTGTATCCGCACGCGTGCATCGGCGCGCCGCCGCAGGACATCTCCTATCGCAACGAGCCGACGCAGGTGGTCATCGGCGACGATAACGTCTTCCGCGAATGCGTGACGGTCCACCGCGGCACCCCGAAGGAAAGCGGCGTGACGCAGGTGGGCAGCCGGTGCTACTTCATGGCGTGCGCCCACGTGGCCCACGATGGGCTGGTCGAGGACGACGTGATCTTCGGCAACAACGTCCTCATTGGGGGGCACGTGCACGTTGAGGCCCGCGCGAACATCAACGGCGGCGCGGCGATCCACCCGTTCACCACGGTCGGCCGGCTGGCCTACGTGGGCGGGCTGACGCGGATCGTCCAGGACGTGCCGCCGTTCATGATTGTCGAGGGGCATCCGAGCCGCGTCCGCGGCATCAACGCGGTCGGCATGCGGCGGGCAGGAATCTCGGAAGAGGTGATGCAGGCGATGGGGAAGGCGTACCGCCGCATCTATCGGCGCGGCCGGCCGCAAGCCGAGATCCTTGAAGAGATGGAGAAGGAGGACGGGTGGCCGGAGGAGGTCCGGTACCTGTGCGCCGCCCTCCGCGCGACGGGTAGCGGCCGCCACGGCCGCTACCGCGAGGCGACCCGCAAGCGCCCGCCGGCGTAAGGCTGTTGCGACTGCCAACACCTAACCATTTAGGTTGAATGTAGGCCGTTCCTCCTGGAGCGTATAAGATACGCTCGGAGTTGAAGGTGGTACTTCAAGAACC
>JAPLML010000533.1 GCA_026387055.1 Planctomycetota bacterium
CCCGACGCCGCGGCCGGTGCCCGACGGCTTCGACTACGACATGTGGCTCGGCCCCGCGCCGTGGTCGCCGTATTGCCCGGGCAGGATCCACTGGAACTTCCGCTGGATCGTCGACTACTCCGGCGGCCAGTTGACCGACTGGGGCGCCCATCTCATGGACACCGCCCAGTGGGGCAACGACACCGAGCGGACCGGCCCGGTCGAGGTCGAGGGCGCGGGCAAGCGCCACGCCGGCGGGCTCTACGACACGTTCATCGAGTACAACATCAAATATAAGTATGCGAATGGCGTGGAGATGCTCGTCGACTCGGGCGGCGTGGCCCTCCGGTTCGAGGGGACCGACGGCTGGGTCGGCAACAACGGGTGGCTGGGCCCCTTGCAGGCGAGCTCGAAGGAGATCCTGAGCACGGTGATCGGCCCGGAGGAGACCCGCCTCTTCACGAACCCGGCGGGCGAGCACCGCAACTTCCTCGACTGCGTGAAGAGCCGCCAGGACCCGTATTTCCCCGCCGAGATCGGCCACCGCTGCTGTACGGTCATGCACGTCGGCAACATCGCGATGTGGACCGGGCGGAAGCTCCGGTGGGACCCGGCTGCGGAGCGCTTCGTCGACGACCCCGAGGCCGACCGCTACCTCGCCCGCACCATGCGCGCCCCGTGGAGGGTGTGAATTGCAGATTGCAGATTTCAGATTGCAGATTGAACGGCGAACGGCAACGGCGAGAAACAACGGCGAAGTATAACGGCAGCCTCTGGTTAGCCGTCCAGCTTGTCGAAGAGTCGCAGCGGCGACCTGGGCGCGTTTTTCACACAAAGGCGAAATGAGCGGCGAACGGCAATTGACAAATGACAAGTGGCCAATGACAAATGCCCGGTCTTAAATGACAAGGCGCCAACCATGAAAACCCTCGCGACACTCCTGGCCGCAACGTTCGTCCTGGCGGCAGCCGCCCGTGCCGAAGAAGCCATGCCCGCCGCCCCCGCCGACATCCTCGACGAGTGTCTCGCCCTGGGCCAGTGGCAGCCGCTGTGGGACGGCAAGACCCTCGACGGCTGGCACAAGATCGGCACGGGCTCGTGGACCATCGAGGACGGCGCCATCGTCGGCCGCAAGGAGGCCAAGGACGGCGAGTTCGGCCACCTGGTGACCGACAAGGTCTTCAAGGATTTCACGGTGCGCGTGAAGTATAAGGCCGCGAAGGGCAACAGCGGTCTCTACTTCCGCATCGAGGAGAAGGGGGCGAGCGGCGTCTCGGGCTTCCAGGCCGAGATCGATCCCGCAAAGGACGCCGGCGGGCTGTACGAGACCAACGGCCGCGCGTGGGTCGCCCAGCCCAAGCCCGAGGACGTGAAGACCTGGTACAAGCCCGGCGAGTGGAACGAGATGGACGCGACGGCCGTGGGCCGGCATCTCGTCGTGCATGTGAACGGAAAGAAGTCGGCTGAGCTTATGAACGATCCCGGCCGCACCGAGGGCCGCCTCGCGCTCCAGCTCCACGGCGGGAACGACATGGACGTGCGGTTCAAGGATATCGAAATCCTTGAATGGAAGGACCTCGCGCCCGGCCCGGAGATGACCGGCTGGCGGAAACCCACCGGCGACTGGGCGATGGCCGGCGAGGCGGCCAAGGACCCGGCCAACGAGAAGGCGCTGGCCGCCAAGCCTGGCGCGGGCATCATCTATAATGGGCCGAAGGGCCGGACCACCGACATCCTGACCGCGGGCGAGTTCGGCGACATCGCCGCCCACCTCGAGTTCGTGGTGCCGAAGGGCTCGAACTCCGGCGTCTACTTCATGGGCCGCTAAGAGATCCAGGTCTATGACAGCTTCGGCGTGGCGAAGGACGCGTACCCGGGGATCGAGTGCGGGGGCATCTACCCGCGTTGGGTCGATAACCATGAACTGGAGGGACACTCGCCGCGCGTGAACGCCTCGCGCCCGCCGGGCGAGTGGCAGTCGTTCGACGTGATCTTCCGGGTGCCGCGCTTCGATGCCTCCGGCGTCAAGATCGCCAACGCGAAGTTCGTCAAGGTCGTCCACAACGGCCAGGTCATCCACGAGAACATCGAGGTCAGCGGCCCGACCCGTGCGGCGCGCTTTGGCGACGAGAAGTCGGCCGGCCCGCTCCTTCTCCAGGGCGACCACGGGCCGGTGGCCTATCGGAATGTCCGGATCCTGCCGCTGGGGAAATAGGGAACGTCAAATGCTAAATGTTAAATGCTAAATGCTGAATGGAACGGCGTGTTCGGCCGCCGCTTCTTTTCATTTAGCATTTATCATTTAACATTTAATGCTACAATGCCACTTCGCGCGGCGGGTCTCCCGACCCGCCGCGCACCTGCGTTATCTCGCCGCCCGGGGGCAATTGCCGCGCGGTGGGTCAGGAGACCCACCGCGCACGAGGTTAAGTGGCGTTGTAGTATTAGCATTGCTTTTGAATCCCATGAACCTGGCAGACACCATTGTCGCCGTGAGTTCCCCGGCCGGAGCCGGCGAGCGGGCGATCGTGCGCCTCTCCGGGCCGCGCGCCGTCGCGATCGCCGACGGCGTCTTTATGGCCAGGGACAGTATCCTGTCTCCGACAGGAAGTCTGATCCAAGCTCTCACCTACACCGTCCACGCCGGCGCCCTTTCTCTGCCGGGCAGCAGCATGTCCGTGCCGGCGATCGTGTACCTGATGCGCGGGCCGAGGTCGTATACGCGCGAGGACGTGGTGGAGTTCCACGTCGGCGCGTGGCCGGCCGTGGTGCCGCTGGTGGTGGCGGGGCTGATCGAAGCTGGCGCGCGGCCGGCCGAGCCCGGCGAGTTCACGTTCCGCGCCTTCGTGAGCGGGCGGGTGGACCTGGCGCAGGCCGAGGCCGTGGCGGCCGTCGTCAGCGCGTCGAGCGAGGCGACGCTTCGCGCGGCGGGCGACCTTCTGGCCGGGCACCTTTCGCGCGAGGTTGCAGGCCTGGTCGGGCGCCTCCGCCAGGTCCTCGCGCTGGTGGAGGCGGACCTCGACTTCTCGGACCAGGACATCGAGCCGGCGCCGCCGCGCGAGATTGCCGAACGCATCTCCACTATTCGACGTGACTTGGCCGCGCTCGGCCGGAGGGCGCGCCGCCTCGAGACGTTCGGCGGCGAGGTGCGGCTGGTCCTCGCGGGGCGGCCGAACGTCGGCAAGTCGAGCCTCTTCAACCGGCTGCTCGAAGCCGACCGCGCGATCGTGGCGCCCGTCCCCGGCACGACGCGCGACGAACTGCGTGCGGCCCTGCACGCGGGCGGACTGGTCTTCACCCTCTCCGACGTGGCCGGCCTCAGCGGCGCCCCGAGCGAGCTGCCGGGTGGCACGCCACCCGGCATGGAACCGGCGGCGGATGAAGTCGCCGGCCAGGCCCGGGCCAAGGCCCTGGAGGCCATTGGGCGCGCCGACCTCGTGATCCTGGCGCTGGACGCCAGCGCGCCCTACGACGCCGGGGCCGAGGAGCTGGTGGCGCTCGTGGCGTCGCCGATGGTCGCGGCAATCACCAAGTGCGACCTCGCGCCGCCGGACCGGGCCCGGGCGTGGCTGGCGGCGGGGGGCATCGGGGTCGAGGTCATTCCCACCAGCGCGGTGACCGGCGAAGGGATCGAGGCGCTGCGCGCCGCCCTCGTCCGTGCGGTTGCAGGGGGCGCCGTGGACCGCGAGGCGGTCGGGCCGGTGGTGACCGCGCGGCACCGGGCGGCGCTGGAGCAGGCGGCGGCGGCGCTCGCGCGGGCGGGTCGCGTGGCGCGTCGGGGAGGAACGGCGGGCGAGCTTGTGGCCGTCGAACTCCGCGAGGCCCTCGAGACCCTTGGTACGATTACCGGCCAGGCGGGGGACGGCGACGTGCTCGGCGAAATCTTCGCGAGGTTTTGCGTTGGGAAGTGAACCCATGGCGGATTGGACGGCCCATGGCAAGGGCAATGATCAGTGACAAGCGGTAAGTGACAAGGGGCAAGAAGGCCCCGACCCCTCCCGGCATCCGGCCCCGCCTCTGCCGGGTTTTCTTCTTTGGGCACCAACACTCAACCGATAAGCTATACGAGCGAGGGTTTTTCCTTGACGGTTCTTGGTGGCTGCCGTTTTAATAGGCGCCGGCGGCGGGGCCACAGCCTGCCAAGCCCGCTGCTTGACCTACAGGGCGTCAGGGGCGGATGCGACCGGGGCCCGTCAGGGCCGTGCCCAGTTCCGGGGGCTGAAGGGGCCGGTTCCGGCTCAGGTTAGGCGAGGAACGCTTATGCCAAGCACGAAAACCGTATGGGGGATCGACGTGGGCCAGTGCGCCCTGAAGGCGCTGAAGCTCCAGTGGCGCGACGGCAAGCTGCGGGCCCTCGGCTTCGACGTCATCGAGCACGCCAAGATTCTCAGCCAGCCCGACGCCGACGAGCAGGCCCTCATCCGCAGCGCCCTGGCGAAGTTCCTCAGCCGCAACTCCATCAAGGGTAGCACCGTGGTCATCAGCGTTCCGGGGCAGGCGAGTTTCACGCGGTTCATCAAGCTGCCGCCGGTCGAGATGAAGAAGATCCCCGAGATCGTCCGGTACGAGGCGCGGCAGCAGATTCCGTTCAACCTCGAGGACGTGGTGTGGGACTACCAGACGATCAGCCCGCCGTCGGCCGGGCCGCGCGAGGTCGAGGTGGGCATCTTTGCGATGAAGCGCGACATCGTGGCCGACTACGTGTCGGACTTCCTGGCGATGAAGATCGAGCCGGACATCGTGCAGATGTCGCCGGTCGCCCTGTACAACTTCCTGCGGTACGACCGGAAGGACCTGAAGGGGGCGACGATCCTCATCGATGTGGGCGCCGAGAACACGAACCTGGTGATCGCCGACGGCGACCGGGTCTGGATCCGCAACATCCCGCTGGGCGGGAACAACTTCACGGCGGCGCTGGCCAAGGAGTTCAAGCTGCCGTTCTCGAAGGCCGAGAACCTGAAGCGTCACGCCGCCGAGTCGAAGCACGCGCGGCAGGTTTTCCAGGCGCTGCGGCCGGTCTTCGGCGACCTCCTGACCGAAATCCAACGATCTATCGGTTATTATACAAGTCTTCATCGTGATAGCCGGATCGAGGGCGTCGTGGCGATGGGCAACGCGTTCCGCCTGGCGGGCCTGACGAAGTTCATCTCGCAGAACCTCGGCGTCGAGGTGCTCAAGGCCGAGAGCTTCCCCAGCCTGGGCGACGCCGAGGCGCTGGGGGCGCCGCTGTTCCGCGAGAACGTCCTGTCGTTCGGCGTGGTGTTCGGCCTGGCGATCCAGGGGTGCGGCCTGGCGACCATCGGGACGAGCCTCCTGCCGCCCGAGATCCTCAGCGCCAAGGTCATGCGGCGCAAGCGCCCGTTCTTCGTGGCGGCCGGCGTCGCCGTGCTCGGGGCCGTCGGGTGCTTCGGATACGACCAGGTGACGACGTACCGCCAGCTCGCCGGCGGCGCGAGCGAGGTTACCAAGCTCAAGAGAGCGGTCGACGGCCTGATGAGCGACAACCAGGCCCAGCAGGTGAAGTTCGAGGAGCAGAAGAAGCTGCTGGTCGCCGAGCAAGCCAAGATCGGCGGGATCGAGAAGCTCGTCGGCAATGAGGATTACGCCTACGAGGTTCTGCGGACGGTCTGGGAGGCCTGGCCCTACGCCAAGGATTTCGAGAACTACGACTCCAAGCGGGACAAGCCGCCGCGGTCGACCCTGGGCATCATCGAGATGCTGAGCCTGACGGGCCACTACGTGCCGGACGTCCGCGCCTACTCCGAGATGGGCGTCGGGGCGCCGGTGCCGGCGGCGGCGCCGGCGCCCGAAGCGCCGCCCCCCGAGGGCGGGGCCCCGGCGGCCCGCCCGGCCCTGGGCGGCATGCCGGGCATGCTGGTCGAGATTTTCGGCATCACGCCGCGGACCGGTCAGGACGGCCTGAAGTTCGTCAGCGAGACGCTGATCGCTGGCCTGAAGCGCTGCAAGCGCACCGTCCAGATTCCGACCCCTGGCGCGGAAAGGGAAGTGCTGGCCAAGATGCCGCTGACGGGCGTCTTCCGCAACCAGCCGGACTACAAGGACTTCGCGCCGCGCCCGGCGCCGGCGGGGCCGGCCGTTCCCGGCCAGCCGGCGGCACCGGCCCAGCCGCAGGTTGACAAGGGCAATGATTTCTGGTTCAAGGCCCAGTGGGTCGTGGAGGTCGGCCCGCTGCGCGATGACCAGCGGCGCCAGGTCTTCTCGGAGATCCTCGCGATCACCCGTAAGTACGGCCTCGACGATTGCCGGAAGATCTGTCTTACGGAAGCGGAGGCGAAGGCCCTGGATCCGGAGAAGCTCAAGGAACTGGACCGCGAGGCGACGGCGCTGGCGCAGCAGTGGCTCGTCGCGCGCGACGAACTCGCCAGGGTGGCCGCGGAAGGCGTGATCAAGGACTGGTCGAAGGAGGGCGCGCCGGCCCCGAAGTAAGTCCGGCGACGGCGCCGCGCAAGCCGTTGCCGGTCGCCATCGGCGGCACGCAAGGAGTGTACCGATGATGGAAATCCTGAAACGCCACGTGTTCCTGTTGAGTCTGGCGGGAGGCGTTGTGGTGATCTCCGCGGCGGCGATCGTCGCGGTCTATCTTCTCTATGTCCGGCCGAGCGCCGCCACGCGGACCGAGTTGGCGACCACGGCCCGGCGGGCCAACGAGCTCTTCAGCGGCAACGTCTTCACCCCTAAGCTGGTGGAGTGGATGGAGCAGGGCGTGAAGGCGCGGCAGAAGCAGTACGAGGAACTGCTGACCTACACCCGCAAGCTCGGCGCCAACCGGGTCCCGCTCGTCAAGGACGTCTTCCCGCAGGGCAACGACATTGCCCGCACCTCCTTCAAGGCCGCCTACGACGCGCAGCTTGCGAAGTTCATGAAGAGGCTTGGCGCGAAGCGGCCGGCGGGGGTCGGCCCCGACGGCAAGGCCGAACCGTCGCTCGTCACCGAGGACAACCTCAAGGCCATGATGTACGCGGACCCCAAGGTCTCCTTCTTCCGCCCCGAGTGGGTCGATAAGCAGGAAGTGCCCGACATGACGCTCGTTCGATTCGGTCAGGAGAATCTCTGGCTGATGGAGGACATCGTCGAGATCCTCGCCGGGATGAACGAGGACGTCGTCAAGGCCGACAAGCTTGAGGCCGTGATCAAGAACGTTCCTGTCAAGGAACTGATCGAGATTCGTATCGGAAGCGACTACGCCGTCATTGCCGGGGGGAAGATGACCACGCTCACGGGCCGCTATCGTCCGACGGCCGCGGCGGCGGCCAAGGGCCTCCCCGGCCTGAAGGGGGATAGCGCCCGGGCGCCCACCGTGTCGGCCCGGTATTCCCAGCCCCGCTTCTACCAGGTGCTTCCGTTCCGCCTGATCGTGGTGGTCGATGCGCGGTACGCGGGCGAACTGGTCCGCCGGCTCCGGGACCGCGAGACGTTCATCACGGTCGAGGCGTGGCGCGTGAAGCCGGTCACCGAAACGACGTTCGAGAAGGCGGGCGGCCTGCTGGCCCCCTCGCGCGAAGACTATGGTCCCCATGCCGTTGTACGCCTGGAGGTGGTCGCGGAGTCGCTGGCCTTCCAACTGGACGAGGGCCGGGCCACAACGGTGCCGGAGAAGAAGGCGCCAGCCGCCAAGGAAGCCGCCGCCAAGTCGGAGTGATGGGTCGCGGGTCAAAGGAGTTTGAGAATGGCAGCCGACCTGACGGAGTCCTTCCTGGGCAAGCACGTGGAGAAGATCGTCCTGGCAGCGGCCGTGGCGCTCTTTCTCGGCGCCCTCGGGTGGTTTGTCATTTTCACCCAATCGCAGGAGAAGCTGCGCCTTGCGGTGAATCGCCGCGTCGAGGAGACCAAGAAACGGATCCAGGAGGCCAAGATCGATGATGCCCTCTCGAAGGAGGAACGCGTCCTCCTCGGAATCGACCTGCCCGTGCTCACGGTCTCCGGGTTTGAGTTGCGCCTCAAGAGCCTTGGACCCTCCTGGGATGCCCTGACCAGGTGGGCCGAGAACCAGCCGAAGCCGGGCGACGAACCAAGAGAAACGAAGATTGTCAGAACGCTGCCGGACAAGATCATGCCGATCCAGGACCTGGAGGTGGCTGTCGGGCGCGGCACGACGATCGAGCCGGTTCCCAACCCGCTCTTCAAGCTGGTGGATGCGAAGGCGACGCTTTACGACGTCGCGTGGGCCGGCGTCGTTGGCCGCATGGACCTGTCGGCCCAACTGGAAGAGAACACCAAGGGTAACGCCATTTACCAGCCGATCCTCCTGACCAAGGTGGAGCTCCAGCGGCGGGAACTCAAGCCCGACGGCACGTGGTCGGAGTGGCAGGCCGTCGCGCCGTCGGCGCCCAAGGCCTTGCTTGCGAAACTGCCGAAGTTCCCTGCCAATCCGCAGGACAAGCGGACGGTCGGCGAGTGGGCCACCGGCGTGATCAACCTCCAGGCCGATATCCGCCGCATGCCCTTCTGCCCGCTCCTGGCGAGCGATGGCAAGACGGTCCAGGCTCTGGCCGGTCCGATCCAGGGTGTGGAGCAACCGCCGCCTCCGCCGCCAAAGATCGAGGTGTCGGCGGCGCCCGCCGAGGCCGGGCCGGCCGGGCCGGCCGCGCCAGCCCCCGAGGCCCCGCCTCCACCCAAGCCGGCGACCGGCAATCTGCCTCCGTGGCTCACGCAGCCGACGACGCCGGCCGGGAAACCGGCCGAGGGCGCCAAGGCCGTCACTCCGGCCGCGGTCAAGCACGTGGTGGCCACCCTCTGGGCCGTCGATGCGACCGTCGAGCCCGGAAAGACCTACCAATACCAGATGCGCCCGTCGCTTGTAAACCCCGTCTACAGCTCGGTGGAAGCCAAGGACGAGAAGGTCAGGTGGACTCTCGAACTGACGGGCGAGTGGAGCAAGGCGAGTAAGGAAGTCGCGATTCCGCCGGTCAACGAGTTCTTCTTCGTCGGCTCCTTCGGCGGCAGGCCGAACCTGGAACTGCACCGCTGGATCTTCGGCCAATGGGTCATCGTGCCCAGCGCCCAAGCCAGCATCGGCGCGCCGGTCGTGTACGTCAAGCCGCGGACAAAGATTACCGTCCCGGGCGGCACGGGAACCAAAGAGATCGACGTGGACCTCAGCCCCGGGATCCTCCTGGTGGATATCAACCGCAATTTCCGGTATCGGCCGGAGGGGAACCCCCAGACGATCCCGACGAACGTCCTCGTCTACGCCGACGCCCTGGGCCGCCTCTCGCAGCGGATCGAGTGGCTGGACAGGCAGGAGGCCAACAAGGCGCGGAAAAACCGCGAGGGCGTCCTTCCCACGAAGGCGGGCGAGGTTGCGCCGCCGCCGGTGCGGCCCACGCCCCCGCCGCCCAAGAAGGCCCCGCCCGGCCGGTAGGCGGGGGCTGCCGGGGGGCCGGCCCTCTGTGGGATCGCCGGAAACGATGCCGGGGGAGCCGGATTTTGCTTGCGAACGGGCGATCTTTGGTTACAGTGTGCCCCAATACGCGGGGACCAGACTAACAATCGGAATTCATACCTCCTTATATAATATCATCCTCGAGGGCCGTCAAGACGACTGTGGGTGCGGAGGGGGCTGACGAAGGACGCCGCCGAAAACACATTCCCAATGCCGAAAAGCAAGGGAGTCACCCCTCGACGGGTGAACGGGCGGGGTCCGGGTCCAAGCCCAGAGAAGGAGGTCTCGTTTGAAACTCGGTAAGATGATACTCGCCGTTGGCGTGGTGGGGCTGCTGATGGCGCTGGTCGTGTCCCAGGCCGTCGCCGAGGGGCCGGCGCCGTCCCCGACGCAGCTTCTCAAAGACGCCGAGACGCTCTACGCGGCTCACAGTTACGACCGGGCCCTCGAGCGGCTCAAGGCCATCGACCCCCCATCGCTGGGTCTCTGGGACAGAGGGACCTATGACCGCCTTCTCGGAAGGACCCAGAAGGCGATCGACGGCAAGGCCTCCGACGACAAGGCCTTGACTGAGGGCAAGGAAGCCCTCACGAAGAAGAACTACGCCGTCGCCATCGAGAAACTCGCCCAGGCCGCTTCCAGCGGTTACCTGGCCGATGAGCAGAGCCAGCAGGCCAAGGCCCTTCTGGCCTTGGCAAAGAAAGACCAGGCCCAGGCCGCCACCGAAGCCAAGGCGAAGGCCGACCAGGAAGCCAAGGCCAAGGCCGACCAGGAAGCCAAGGCCGCGGCCGAGGCGAAGGCCAAGAAGGAGGCCGAGGCCAAGGCGGCTGCCGACGCCAAGGCGAAGGCCGATCAGGAGGCCAAAGCCAAGGCCGCCCAAGCGGCCTCCGATGCCCGCACCTCCTACGCCGACGCCAGGAAACTCTACGACGACCGCAAGTTCGACGAAGCCCGCGCCGCCCTGCAGAAGGCCGACCGCAGCCAGCTCGGCTTCTTCGACAAGATGGGCTATGACAGCCTGATGAGGAACGCCCAGGCCGCCATCGACCGCAAGGCCGCCGACGAAGCCAAGGCCAAGGGCGACCAGGAAGCCAAGGCCAAGGCTGAGCAGGAAGCTAAGGTCGCCGCCGAAGCCAAGGCGAAGAAGGAAGCCGAAACCAAACTCGCTGCCGAGGCCAAGGCCAAGAAGGAGTCCGAGGCCAGGGCCGCCGCCGAAGCCAAGGCCAAGACCGAGCAGGAAGCCAAGGCCAAGGCCGAGAAGGCCGCTTCCGATGCCCGCACCGCGTACGCCGACGCCAAGAGACTTTACGATGAGCGCAGGTTCGGCGACGCCCAGACGGCACTCCAGAAGGTCGATGCGAACCAGCTTGGCTGGTTCGACAGGCGCCGCTATGACGCGATGGTCAAAGACACGCCGCCTGCCCTCGAGCGACAGGCCGCCGCCGACAAGCTCCTCACCGAGGGCAAGGACGCCCTGACCAGGAAGCAGTACGATGCGGCCCTCGCTAAACTGGGCGAGGCGGCCTCCAGCGACTATCTGCCCGCCGACAAGATCGACACCGCCAAAGCCGCCCTCCAACTGGCCAAGGATGAGCAGGGCAAGCTGGCGTCCGAGGCGAAGACCAAGAAGGATGCTGAGGCCAGGGTCGCCGCCGAAGTCAGAGCCAAGGCCGACCAGGAAGCCAAAGCCAAGGCCGACCAGGAAGCCAGGGCGGCCGCTGAGGCGAAGGTCAAGGAGGATGCTGAGGCCAGGGTCGCCGCCGAAACCAAGGCCAAGGCCGATCAGGAAGCCAAAGCCAAGGCCGACCAGGAAGCCAGGGCGGCCGCTGAGGCGAAGGCCAAGACCCTCGCCGATGCCAAGGCCCAGATCGCCGCGGCCGAAACCGCCCTCCGGGCTGGCAAAGTCGCCGACGCCCGCAAGGCCGTCGACGCGGTCAAGGTGGCCAAGGTCGACCT
>JAPLML010000048.1 GCA_026387055.1 Planctomycetota bacterium
TCGGCCGAGGCCGACTTGAGCGCCGCGAGGACCGGGCCTATCCTATCCGGCAGGGCAGCCAGCCGTCCGCCGACCGCCAGGACCGCCTTTTCGGCGGTCTCCGAGGCGCCCTTGCCCGCCACGAGCAGTCCGACCAGTTTCGGATAGTCGGCCGCCTGGCCCAGCACGGCCAGCGCCTCCAGAGCCTCCGCCCGTACGGCATCATCCGCCTCGGCCGCCGCCTTCAAGAGAATCGCCGATGCGCCGGCGGTCCGCCGGGCGGTCATGGCGCGGAAGAGCTCCACGCGCACCGCCGGCGGCGCTTCAACGGCCGCCGCAAGCATACGCTTATCGACATCCGCCCCTGCCAGCCGGACGAGACTCACCCGCGCGGCCTGCTGAACCGCGCCTCTGTCGGCGGCGGCAAGGCCGGCGAGACGGTCGACGCTGGACGCATCGCCGAGCCGCGCCATCGCCCGGGCCGCCGCCGCACGCACCGCGTCATCCTTGTCGTCCAAGCGCTTCGCGACGGCGCCCGCCGCCGACTTGTCGCCCCGATCGCCGAGGACGTCAATCACGAGCGCCTGGCCCTGGGGCGGAAGCTTGTCGAGTTGTTGCACGAGGGCAGCCGTGACAGCGGCGCCCGGAAAGTCGCGCGTCAGGCGCACCGCCCCCGCCTGAAGCATCGGGTCGCCGCCCAGCGCGTCGAGAACCAGCGGCAGCGCCGCCTCCTTGCTCGCCCTCACCAGACCCGCCAACGCCGCCAGCCGCAAGGACGCCGGGGGATTGCCGCTCAGCACCTGACGGTACACGCCTTCGGCGGCCGCCGCGTTGCCGCTTGCCGCCAGATTCTCTCCCGAGCGCAGAAGCGCGTCGCGAACCACCGGCAGCAGTTTCGCATCGGCCCGAACCTTGCCGAGCGCCGCGGCGGCATCCGCCGTCCCGATCATGCCGAGGGCCCACGCCGCCGCCGCGGCCGCCTGCGCGTCCGAACCCGCGAGTAGCGATGCCAACGCTGCCGTCGATGGCACATCGCGCCGGGCGCCGAGCGAGTTGATCACGCCCACCAGCACATCGCCCTTCGCCCGCGGCAGGGCCGCGCGAATCGCCGCCAGCGACGCGTTGCCGGGAATGCACTCGAGCGCCCGCCGGGCCATGTCGGCGTTCTTCGGGTCGTCGAGCATCTTCGCCAGCAGCGGCACCTGGGCATCCGTGGCCACGAGCGGGAGGTGCTGACACGCGAACAGCCTGGCGGCGTCGGTCGCCTGCGGATCGGCGAGGACCGCCGTGAGGCGCTCGGCCACCCGGCGCTTCTCGGCGGGATCGCCGGTCGAGCGGGAGATGTACAGTTCGAGCGCCGCCAGGGACTTGCGCGGCTGGTCATAGTCCCAACTCTTGAGCTGGTCGAAGGCCTGGTCGGGCGTCAAAGCGGCCGGCTTCTCCTCGCCCGTCACGGGCATCGCCAGGAAACCCGCCACGGCGAGCCACATGCTTATGCGAAGTAGATTCATCATGGCTTCCCTCGCAAACGCGCCCAGCAAGCTGGGCGGCTAAATGGCCGGGCCAACGCCCCGGCCTACGGGCGCCGTTCAATCCGCAATCTGAAATCCGCAATGCTCTTACAGGTTCCACGGGCTCCGCATCGCGCGGCGGAGCATCTGGTTGGCGGCATCGTCGCTGACGAAGCGCTCGGCCTTCCAGTCCCACGTCACCTTGCGGCCGAGGCGAGTGGCGATGTCCGAGACGATCGTGAGCGTCGTGGCGGCGTGGCCCGTCTCGACCGCCGAGACCGGGTCGCGGCGCGTCCGGATGCACTCCAGGAAGTTGCCGTGATGGTCGTTCGACTCGTACAGGTGCTCCTCGTCGGGCTTGATCACGGCCTTCAGGAGCGAGGCCGGCTCGGCGAGGATGGCCCCGCGGTCCACGTGCACCCATCCCTTGTCGCCCTCGAAGCGGCAGCCGTGCTTCATGCGGCCCTCGTCGGTGAAGACCAGGCGCAGGCCCTCCGGCGTCAGGGCCTCGACCTGCCAGCCGGTCGACGTGTTCCCGAGGCCGTCCTCGGGGAAGACCGCCGTGCCCTCGACGGCCAGGGTCGAGGCGCCGAGGCTCGGCGCGCCCCAAAGAGCAATGTCGATATGATGGACGCCCCAGGACTGGATCCACCCGACGCAGTAGTCGCGCATGAAGTACCAGTTGAACGAGCACTTGAGGTCGTTGTAGGGGGTCCACGGGGCGGGCCCCAGCCACATCTCGTAGTCGAGGCCCGGCGGGGCGGGCTTCGGCGGCGCGTTCGGAAGCCCCTGCCCCCCCGGCACGGCCACCTTGACCGTGTGGACCTTGCCGAGGTACCCGTTCCGCGCCAGCTCGCACGCGAAGCGGAACTTGCGGTCCGAGCGCTGCAGCGTGCCGACCTGGAGCACGCGCCCGAGCCGCCGCACCGTCTCGACCAGGGCACGGCCTTCGGGGGAGGCCACGACGACGGCATCGATGTCGGACCGGCCCACGATCTCGCGGAAATCGCTGGTGGCCAGGCACCCCTTGTAGGTCGCCTTGTCCGCCGCGCCGGCGTAGCGATCCTCGGCCTTCTTGCGGGCGGCCTCGCGCTTGGT
Source organism: Planctomycetota bacterium (assembly GCA_026387055.1). Classification (GTDB taxonomy): domain Bacteria; phylum Planctomycetota; class Phycisphaerae; order FEN-1346; family FEN-1346; genus JAPLML01. The sequence goes on from JAPLML010000048.1 coordinate 2,589, forward strand.
CTCGAACGGGTCGCAGACGGCGAGGACCTGCGTCTCGCCGCGGCTCAGGAACGCGCTGAAGTGGTCGTTCCCGCGGCTGCCCATGCCGATGCTGCCCACGGTGATCCGCTCGCTCGGCGCCGGGCGCCCGTCGGCCCCGAGGGCCGAGGCCGGCACAATGTACGGCGCCGCCGCGGCGGCGGCCACACCAGCGAGGAACCGGCGGCGCGAAATGCCGCCGCGCAGCAAGTGATGCTCTCGCTTCGGGGAGCCGTGTGTATCCATACGGTGGGTCTCTCCTTCGAGCCCGCCCCGGGAGCGGCGGGAGATTCCCGAAATTCGACGTCTCCCGCCGCTCCCGCGGCAGGCTGGGCGGAAGCCTGGGCTCATGCGCCCGAGGCGTCACATACTCTAACCCGCCGCGACCAAATGGCAACGTGATTTTGTCCGGGCGTTCAGGCGCCGCGGACGCCACAAAAGCTCGCGATTCTATTGACACGCCCGGCGCGTACCTGTAACTTCCGTTAACTTTCGTCTGCTGCCGGAAACTTCGTAGGGGCACGGCATGCCGTGCCCCTATCTTGCCGTCGAGGGAATGGCCGCCCATGAGACTCATCCTGCTGGACAGCCCCGAGGACGTTCGGTTCCGGTTTCGGCCCGCCTCCTTCAGCCGGCCGCTCTGGGAACTCCGCTGCGGGATGACGTCGCTGGGCGAGAAGCTGATCGCCAAGGTCGGCGCGATTGACATCGTGTACTTCGTCCCGCCGTACATGGCCGACGCCTACCGCGCGAAGGTGGACCGCCCGGTCAACAGCGTCGCGGAACTCGCGGGCGACGACCTCCTCATCGTCGACCCGCGGGTCAAGGCCGACGCCTTCGACGTCGAGGGGGTCGGCCCCAGCCAGATCGGCCTGGACGGTGAGGGCCGCGTGCTGTACGCCCGCATCGCGCGGCAGGATGCGGCGAAGCTCCCCGCCGGCAACATCGAGACGTTCCTCGCGGCGGCCAAGGCGAAGCTGCCCAACGTCAGGTCCAACCTTCCCACGTGGAACTACCTGTGGGACCTCATCCTGGCCAACCCCGAACAGATCACCGCCGACTTTGCGGCGGCAGGCCGCGGCGGCATCGAGGGGAAGGTCGAGAAGCCGGGCGCCATCCGCGGCGGCGCCAAGGAGATCTACATTGCCCCGGGCGCCGCGGTCCACCCGATGGTGGTCATCGACGCCGAGCACGGGCCGATCTACATCGACGAGGGGGCGGTGATCCACCCCTTCACCCGCATCGAGGGCCCCTGCTACGTGGGCAAGAAGTCGCTCCTCCTGGGCGCGAAGTGCCGCGAGGGGAACTCCATCGGCCCCGTCTGCCGCATCGGCGGGGAAGTCGAGGAGTCGATCATCCACGGCTACTCCAACAAGTACCACGACGGGTTCCTCGGCCACGCCTACGTGGGCGAGTGGGTGAACCTGGGGGCGCTCACCACCAACAGCGACCTCAAGAACGATTACACCTCGGTGTCGGTCATGCTCGACGGGCGCACCACCATCGACACCGGGTCGCCCAAAGTGGGTTCGCTGATCGGCGACCACGTGAAGACCTCCATTGGGACGCTCTTCAACACGGGCTCGTACGTCGGGGCGATGGCGCTCGTCCTGGCGACGGGCAAGCCCCTGCCGAAGTTCATCCCCTCGTTCGCGTGGCTGATCGACGGCTGGGTGACGAAAGGGTTCGGCAAGGGTAAACTGTACGAGACCGCACGGACGGCGATGTCGCGGCGCGGCCGGGAGTGGACGGCCGCCGAGCAGGCGATGTGGGACGCCGTCTTCGCCCTGACGGCCAGGCCGCGCGACGAGGCGATCAAGCGCGGACGCCGCGCGATGATGAAGGCGTGAGCCGAGCACTGTGGGCCGGGGCGCAGCCCCGGCTTCCTGGCGAGCCGCCCGTAGGCAAGTGCCGGCCAGGCGCGCGGTCGCGATTGCCGGGGCTGCGCCCCGGCCTAC
>JAPLML010000258.1 GCA_026387055.1 Planctomycetota bacterium
GCCCATCGTCCGCGCGATGCCGCGCGCCATGTCGGTGTACCCGCTGAAGTCGAAGTAGATCTGCCAGGCGAACGCGAAGGTGGCCAGCGCGAGGGCCGGGGCCTGGAACGTCCCCGGCGCGCCGTACACCTTGTCGACGTAGAGCGCCAGGTAATCGGCCAGGGCCACCTTCTTAAACAGGCCCGCCGCGAAGAGCGAGAGGCCGTCGGCGATGTCCTCGCGCGTGATGCGGTGCTCCTCGCGAAGCTGGCGCAGCAGGTTGCTCGCCCGCTCGATCGGCCCGGCCACGAGCTGCGTGAAGAGCGACACGTAGACGGCGTACCGCAGGAAACTCCGCTCGCGCTCCACGTGGCCGCGGTAGCAGTCGAGGATGTAGCTCATCGACTGGAACGTGAAGAACGAGATGCCGACGGGCAGGAGGATGTCGGGCGCGGGCAGCGCGTAGCCGACGCCCAGGTGCGCCAGCAGCCAATTGAGGTTCGTGGCCACGAAGCCCGCGTACTTGAAGAAGCCGAGGAGCCCCAGGTTGCTCACGACGCTGAGGGCGATCCACCGCTTCTTGTGCGTACTTCTCTCCATGCGTACGACGATCCAGTAATCCATGATCGTGCCGTACGCGATGAGGATGAGGTACAGCGGGTTCCACCAGCCGTAGAAGACGTACGAGGCCGCCAGGAGCCAGGGCAGCTCCAGCCGCGTCCCCTTCGCGAGCCGGTAGACCGGGTACACGATGGCGAAGAAGACGGCAAAGGTCCAGGTGTGAAACAGCATCGGGCGGCTCTACTCCATCAGCACCCTGAGGTGCGCCTCGACCGAGTTCGCCAGGCCTTCCAGATCGTACCCGCCTTCGAGGACGGCGACAAGCCGCCCGCGGCAGCACTCATCGGCGATGGCCCGCACCAGGCGGGTGAGCGCCGCGTAGCCCTCCGGCGTGACCTTCATCCCGCCCAGCGGGTCGCCCACGCCGGCGTCGAACCCGGCGGAGATGAACACGAAGTCCGGCCGGAAGGCCATCGCCGCCGGCCTGAGTTTCTCCTCGAACGCCTTCTTGTACACGTCGTCGCCCGACCCCGCGGGGACGGGCACGTTGATCTTCATGCCCAGCCCCTTGCCGCGCCCGGTCTCGTCGGCCGTGCCGCTGCCGGGGTAGAAGGGGCTGCGGTGGATGTCGAACTGGAGAATGGACCCATCATCATAGAACGCGTCCTGCGAGCCGTTGCCGTGGTGCACGTCCCAGTCGACGATGAGGATTTTCGCGAGGTTGTGCTTCTTCTGGGCGTACCGCGTGGCGATGGCGACGTTGTTGAAGAGGCAGAAGCCCATCGCCCGGTTCCTCAGGGCGTGATGGCCCGGCGGGCGGACGGCGCAGAACGCATTCCTGACCTTTCCCTCCATCACCGCGTCGACGGCCGCCATGACCCCGCCCGCCGCCCGCAGGGCCGCCTCGTAGGAATCGGCGGAGACGGGCGTGTCGCCGGAATCCATGAGTCCGCCGCCGCCTTCGCAGGCCTTACGCACGCGTTCGACGTACTCCGGCGCGTGGATGGCGGTGATCCATTCCACCGGCGCCGGCGGCGGCGCGATCAAGGTCAACTCCTTCATCAGCCCGCGATCCTTGAGGCGCGTGACGATGGCCGTAAGCCGCTCGGGCCGCTCCGGGTGGCTGGACGACGTCTTGTGCTTGAGGTAGATCTCGTCGTACACAAGCCCCGTCTTCGGCGCGGGGTCCTTCCTCGGTGCTTCGTAGGCGGTCTTTTTCATGGGAGCCTTCCGTACGCAGCGAAACCCGATGGCGTCGAGCGCGAAGCAGGCGTCCTGGAACCCGGGGTTCTCGCCCACGCGGTAGGCCGACCGGCAGGCGTCGCGGCTGGAGTCCCACGCGCCGCCCCGCAGCACGTACTTCTTGCCGCCGGCCGGGCCGGTGGGGTTCTTGTCGGGGCTGGACGTGTAGGAGTCGGCGGCGAAGACGTCGTTGCACCACTCGGCCACGTTGCCGTGCATGTCACAGAGGCCCCACGCGTTGGGCTTCTTCAGGCCGACGGGGTGCGTGGTCTTCGAGGCGTTCTCGGCGAACCAGGCGTAGTCCCTGAGGCGCGAGGCGTCGGCGCCGAAGGCGTACTCGGCGTCCGCCCCCGCGCGGCAGGCGTATTCCCACTCGGCCTCGGTGGGGAGTCGGTAGCCGTCGGCCGCGAAGTCGCACGCCGCGGTCTCCTCGTCGTAGCAGGCCTGGAGCCCTTCGGCCCGCGACCGCTCATTCGAGTACCGGGCCGCCTTGGCCCAACTAATCTGTTCCATCGGCCGCTGCGGGCCCTTGAAGTGCGACGGGTT
>JAPLML010000290.1 GCA_026387055.1 Planctomycetota bacterium
TGGCAGAAGAATATCGAGCAGTGGAACAAGGTCGGCTCCGACCGCCCGTATCACTACTTCGGCAGCGCCATCTGGTACACACGCATCGGACACGCGGCTGGCGAGGCGATGCTTGAGCTGATTCCCAAGGAATAGCGCGAGTCAACGGCCGTGGGAGCGCTTGTGGGTCCCGGAAATTCCGTCCGGAGTCTGCGGGGTAAGTGACGGGTGTCAGCGGGTGGCGAGCAGGGCCCGAAGCAGGATGCCGATCAGTTGTATCACGCCCACGGTGAGGCCGTCCCTTGCGGTTGGAAGGACTCAATCGTAGCGGCGAAGAGCGGATGTTACAGGCTCGTCGGTTGAGGCCGGACGGCATCACGGACCCACTGTGCGACGATGCGGACGTCCGTGGAGAGCGGACCGGCGAAGTGCTTGAGGTACGCCTTCGCGCCAGCAGAAGGAGAAACGATGGAACTGATCCGCCAGCCGCGTGTCTAACGGCAAGAGAGCTCCCGCGCCTGTGCCGCGCGCTTCCCCCAATATGGCTACCCTCTGAAAGGAACTGCTCATGAGGAATGCAATCCGTGCCGTCGGCCTGGCGGCAATCTGGCTGTCCATTGTTACGGTGTCAGCCTGGGCGGCGCCTGCGGCCACGCCCACCCCCGAGGAGGGCGTGTCGCTGACCGTCTACAACCAGAACTTTGGGGTGGTCAAAGAGGTCCGCCGGCTGGCCATCGAGGCTAAGAAGAGCGCCGTCCAGTTCCGCGACGTCGCCAAGCTGATCGACGCGACCAGCGTCACGTTCACGAGCCTCACGGACCCCGCGGGCACCACGGTCCTCGAGCAGAACTACGAGTTCGACCTGGTAAGCGCCGATAAGCTCCTCGACAAGTACATTGAGAAGCCGCTCACCGTGGTGACCAAGCAGGGCAAGAACTACGAGGGCGCCCTTCAGTCGTTCGACCCGCAGCAGCTCATCCTGAAGGGCAAGAACGGCTTGGTCATGGTCCAGCGGCCCGACAACGTCCAGAACATCGAGTTCGGCGCGTCGCCCGAGGGCCTGCTGACGCGGCCGACGCTCGTCTGGAAAGTCGCGACCGAGAAGCCTGGGCAGCACGTTGTACAGGTCACGTACCAGACCCAGGGGCTTTCGTGGCAGTCGGACTATTCGGCCGTCGTTAACGCCGCCGACACCAAGATGGACCTGTCGGGGTGGGTAACGATCACCAACCAGTCGGGCGCGACCTATAAGGACGCCCGCGTGAAGCTCATCGCCGGGGAGGTCCGGAAGATCCAGCCGGAGCCAAAACTCGAAGCAGACGAGAAGCAGTTCGCCCCGGCCCAGACGGGTGGCCTCGGCGGCGGCAAGCCGATCGAAGAGAAGCCTTTCTTCGAGTATCACATGTACACGCTCCAACAGCCGACCACGCTCAACGAGAACCAGGTCAAGCAGGTCGAGCTTCTGCGGGCAGCCGACGTGCCGGTCCTCAAACGCTATGTCTTCGAGCCGGGCGGCCCGTACTGGCACCTGCGGTATGGGCAGTCGAACGAGTACAAGGTCAACATCTTCGTCGAGTTCAAGAACTCGAAGGAGAATCGCCTGGGCATGCCGCTGCCGAAGGGCAAGATCCGCGTCTACAAGCGCGACCCGGCCAACAACGACCTGGAGTTTGTGGGTGAGGACCTGATCGACCACACGCCGAAGGACGAGGAGCTGAAGCTCTACGTCGGCGATGCCTTCGACATCGTGGGCGAGAAGGTCGTGACCGACCACAAGCAGGGCGACCGGTGGAGCCAGGACTCCGTGAAGATTGCGATCCGCAACCACAAGGACGAGGACATCAAGGTCCTGGTCCGCGAGCACCTGAACATGGCCCAATGGGAACTGACGGCCAAGAGCATGGAGTTCAGGAAGGTCGACGCGGAGACGATCGAGTTCGAGCTCGCGGTACCGAAGGCTGGCAAGGCTGAGGTCACGTATACCGTCATGTATCGCTGGTAGGCCGTATGGGATGACGCCCGAAGGCGCCGGCCCTCTTGTGCCGCGTCCGGGCCCTGGCGCATGCCGGGGCCTACTTCGATGTGTTCACCTTCTGGATGTTGTTCGGGCAGCCGGCAACTCCTTTGCAGTGGCTCGGACGGGGATCTGCACCTCGGCGTACTTCATCCAGAAAGGCATGAACGGGGAATTGTAGGCCAGCACGCGGGGCGGCCCGGCTGCTTGCCACTCGGGATGTGCCTGCAGCCACGCCCGGAGCTGGGCCACGGACGCCTGGAAGTTGCTGGAGGAGTACATTCCCTTGCGGGCCGCGGAGACGACTTGGAGCGGCGGGTCGTCTGTCACGCGGACTGCCCCGAACGGCCCTGCGGTATCCTGCGTCGTCTGGCGGTACAGGAAGGCCATGGCCACGGGCTCCCCGAGAGCATCACGGGGCGGCGCGGCCTCGGCAGGCGGGTAGGCCATGACCACGGGGGCGGTCATGGGGATCTGGCGGTCCTTGATGTGACGGAAAAGCGTCATGAACTGGCCGTTGCGTCCATCGCCTTGCTCGGTCCACGCGGCCCTCATGGGTGGATACGTCTTGAGACGTATGAGGCCCGGCAATGAAGGGGCAGGCCAGCCCTCGGGCAGCGGCGCCTCAAGCGTAGGCTTGAAACGGCGGGCTTTGGCTGCCTGTTCAATGCCCGTCTCCAGGAGGGCAGACTGCCGGTCGGCGGGGGCTGCACCCGCATCGGTGAGCGCAGCCGCCAGTATGACGGCGGCGTCGGAATCGGGTGGCTCGGCGGTCAGTTCTTGGCACACCTGTTGAACGAGATCAGCGCTGCGGTATGCGGTGTCGGTGCCTCCCATCATGATCCGGCTCAAGACGCTCAAGTCATCGAAGGTCTTGTCGACCGGGCTGAAGCTGAACAGTCCCATAAGCCCCCAGTTGAGGCCGCCGATGCCTATCAGGCAGGCCGTTATGATGTTCAGAACGTTGGTTACCGTGCTCATTTGGAGTCTCCTTAGCCACACCGGCTTACGTTCGCCCTCGACCCATTCGTAATTCTATGCCTCGGCAGGCGAAGAAGTGAAGCCCGCTGCCAAATGCGGTGCCAGAAGTGGTTGGCCGTGGGTCAACCCCTTGGCAACGACAACCTTTGGGTGGAAGGCCCGACGGTCGCTCGAAGGTTGTGTTGCCCCACGGCACGAGTCTTGGACCATGACGGCTGATCGCCGGATGTGAACCCGACTCGCCAATCTCAGACCACGGGGGCAAGCACACGACCTGTATCCTTACCGTAGTTGCAGAGGGCGGGGCAAGACTGCGGCGGGTGGCGGGGCGGATCACAGTAGTGGGTCAGTTGGGCGTGGCGGGCGCAGGCACGCGGCAGAATCGGCAGGCTATGCGTCAAGGCCCCCCCTATGCGGGGCTTGCGTCGGTGAGTGAAGCCAGGAGTGCTCTTTGAACCAGAGCCTTGCCTCCGCCTCGTAGTCTGGGCGCTTGACAACCGCATTCCCGACCCGGACTTCCTTGGGGAACTGACTCCTGGCAAGTGAGGCCTCGGACATCTGGAGGCGGAAGGCAGCACAGTCAGCCAGCTCCCTGTTGGTCTGCCCCAGAGGTGCCATGATCCCAACTTCCGTGTGGGGAGCCAGCTCACGGACAGCCTCGATCACCGGGATAAGGTCCGTGTCCGCGGATATGATGCGCTCCGTCAGCAAAGGAGATAACGAATTACGCGAAGCCAGAGGGATGTTCTTCAAGAGGCGTGAATGGCCGGTAGCTATGGCTGAGCAGCGAGAACACCAGTTCCATGGAAGTGTTTGGGTGAGTTCGCTGTGCTATACGTACCGGCAGGCTGAAGTTTCCCGTCGAGATAGAGCTTGCGGATACGCATTTCTCCTTTGAAGTTCAGGTCAAGCATCCCGCCTTCAGCAATATAGACGTCGGTGTTCTCACCAAGGCTCTGTGCGCTAGCAAGCACCAGGGTGCCCTTGGATATCGTCGTCGGGCCGGTGTAGGTGTTGGTGCCGGAGAGCGTCCAAGTTCCCGTGCCGGATTTGGTGACCGCGGTGGTCGCTTTGCCTTTGCGGTCATAGGGATTCTCTATATTGCAGGCGAGTTCACCAGCACCGGCGCTCGAGCCGGTAAGAACAATCGTTTTGCTTTCGGCATAGCCGGATATCACCAACGGGCTGGTCAGTTTCAACAGGCCCGTTCCAGATTGATCTAAAGTAATAGCGTCCCTGCCGCCTGGAAGGTTCAGAGTCCGGTCGGTGGTCTCGCCCTTGCCGGTATAAATCAGAGTGCAGCCGCCACTCATCATGATTTCAGCATCGCTTGCAGTTTTCGGCGCGCCCAGACTGCTGCTGGCCTTGCCTTTCACAATGCTGTTAAACGAATCGATGCTCAGGGCGCCGCCCTCCAGGATCGTCTGGCCGCTGTAGGTGTTGGCGCCTGACAACTTTAAGGTCCCTGCCCCGCATTTCCTGAGAATAATGCCTCCGCCGCCCGGACCTTGGGAGTCTGCGATATCGACGGAAAGATCCTGCACATTTGTAGCGTTTGTCGTGTCCAAGCCGAAGGTGCCGCCGGCCATCAAGCCGTTCTTGTTGACGCCGGTGGTGATGTTCCTGAGCATGGTTCCGGCCTGCTCGATAGTGAACTCGCCTGGACCGCCGACATGCAGCCGGAGTTCACCCGCCGCCCCATTCACGATGATATTTGCCGGGGTCCAGCGCGCAGGCTCATTGTTGTAGAGCGAAGATATGACTTCCAGGCGTCCCATTTCAACCCGGGTGACTCCCGTGTACGTATTGCGCCCGAAGAGCTTGACCGTCCCGCTCCTGATCCCATGGTCGACGCGATGCCCGGTCTGCGTGATGCCACCGGGCCCGCTGATACCGCCTTGCTTGTCATTGAACTCCAGGCATTCGTACGCATGGACCTTGGTATTCCCGTTCAATGTCACGGGC
>JAPLML010000157.1 GCA_026387055.1 Planctomycetota bacterium
CGCACTACACGCCGAGGGGCCTGGCGTCGGCGCTGCCGATACTCCTGGCGGACTCGCGCGCAAGGCAATCAGACAAACTGTAGGAGTCCGTCACACTTGTTCGTGTGAGTCGAGCTGGGTAGCGCGGTGGGCAGGCCTGCCCGCCGCGCTTAACTAGACGACAGTGGAGATGCCGGGGCGTTGCCCCGGCCTACATAACTTAACCTCGTGCGCGGCGGGTCGCCTGACCCACCGCGCGGCAAGTGCCCCCGGGCGGCGAGATAACGCAGGTGCGCGGCGGGTCGGGCGACCCGCCGCGCGAAGTAGCGTTGTAGTACTAAGCAATATGGAAGAGAGGCCATAATAATCACGGGTTGACAAGCAACCCGTGGCACGTGAACGGCCAGTCATGGCCACCCCTGAATCTCACTTCGCCGGCGCCGGTTCGGTCTTGGCCGGGGTCGGTTCCGTCTTCTCCGGCGGGGCTTCCTTCTTGGCCGGGGCGGGCTCGGCCTTGGGCGGCGGCGCTTCCGTCTTGGCGGGCGGGGGCGCGGCCTGGGCTTCCTTGATTTTCTTCACCCGCTCGGCGAGCTTGGCGGCCTCGTCGTCGCGCTTCATCTTCTTGAGGAGGTCGGCATATTTCTCCAGGACGTCGACCGCCGCCGGATCGTCCGCCCCCACGGCCTTCTCGATCATCGCGAGGGCGTCCTTGTAGAGCGGCTCGGCCTGGTCGAGCTTGCCCTGGGCCTTGTACAGCTCCGCCAGGTTGACCGTGCTCTGCACGATGGCGGGGGGCCGGGCGCGTTCGGACCGCTTGCGGATCTCGAGCGCTTTCTTGAGAAGGATTTCCGCTTCTGCATATTTGCCTTCGGCCTGGTAGGTCTGGGCGAGGTTCGTCATGGCCCCGGTCGCCAGAATGTGCTCCGGGCCCAGGATGTTCTGGCGGATGGCGAGGGCCTGCTTCCCCGCCTTCTCCGCCTCGGGGAAGTTCTTCTGGTCCCGGTAGAGCTCGCCGAGGTTGCCGAGGATGAGCGCCGCCTCCGGGTCGTCCTTCCCTTTCCTGGCCTCGATGATGGCCAGGGCCCGCTTGTAGAGCGGTTCGGCCTCGGCGAGCTTGCCCCCGTCCTTGTAGACGCTCGCCAGGTCGTTGAGCGCGCCCGCCACGATGGGGTGGTCGGGCCCGCGTGCCTTCTCGCGTATCTCCAGGACCCGCTTGGCCGGCGCCTCGGCCGCCGCGAACTTTTTCTGCTGAACGAAGAGGATCAACTGGCTCGCGAGCGTGGCGAGCACGCGGTCGTCCTGCGGGCCGATCCCCTCGGCCGTCTTGAGGGCGCCCGCCAGCTCCTCTTCAGCCTTGGCATAGTCGCCCTTCTGGAGCGCCGCCCGCGCGCGGACCAGCTGGGCGTTCCACAGCGCCTCCTGGGCCTGGACCACCGCCGGGCACAGAACCAGCACCAGCGCCGCCGCCACCATCGCTTTGAGCGTAAACGCCGTCGATGCCATGAGCCGCCCTTTCCTCTTCAGAGAGTCCTCTGTCGGACCTTCCCTCGCGCAGGATTATCGGCGTTTCGGAGGTGCTAACCTTCGAGATCCTGCACGGCCGGCGGAGGTTCCGCCTTGACCGCCTGCACTTCCCGCACCAGTTGCTCGAGGGCCGACCCGGCGGCCGGGCTCGGCGGCGCGGCGGCGCGCCGTCCGCGGATCGCCTTGGCCCATTCCTCCGCCTTGGCCGCCTCGGCGTCGTGCGCGAGCTGCCGCAGGTTCGACGCGTAGTTCTCCAGCAGCGTGGCCATGCTGGCGTGGTCGTCGCCCAGGGTCTTGCCGAGGATTTCGACCGCCTTGCGATACAGCGGCTCGGCCTCTACGTGCCGATGCTGGGCCTGGTAAAGCCCCGCCAGGTTCGCCAGGCAGACCGCCGCGTCGGGATGGTCCGGCCCGTGCTCCTGGGCCGTCAGTTCGATCGCCCGCCTGTAAAGCGCCTCAGCCTCGTCGTACCGGCGGGCCAGCTGGAGGGCGTGGGCGAGGTTGTTCAGGCTGACGCCCAGGCGGGGGTCCGTCGGCCCGAACCCTTCGGCCACCTGGAGAGCCGCGGCGAACATCCGCGCCGCGTCCGCATAGTTGCGCAGGTGGAGAAAGGACTTCCCCGATGTCGTGTACATGTCCCACAGTTCGCGCCCGCTGATGCCCATACGCCTTCCTTCACCCGACCGACCGCGACGCCACCTCATTATACGACCGGGGCGGATGCGAAGCAGCCACCTCGGCGGCCCCAGGATACCACCTGCCGCCGGATCTTCGGCCCGAAGAGCCAGACCATCAGGAGAACCGGGTAGATCATGCCCAAGGGCACTCAGATGACAAGCCCCACGGCGGCGCCCAGCCGACGCATTCTGGCGTGATTATACTCATGTTGCCGCACCGGCGGAACAACATCTTCGCCAACGTGCGCCAGCCAAGGCGGGCGGCTGACCAGACCTCGCGCGACTCTCGCCTTTGTCTTGATTGTGTGACTGCGTCACTTCGCCACTGCGTCACTTCGTCACTCTTTTCGATTGCCGCATCGCGTCCTTGCGCCTATAGTCTCGCCTGAATAGCGACGCCGTGCACCTCACGCGCGAGGGCATACGCCATGCCGAAGATCGCACCCGCCAAGTGGACGCGCAAGCACCTCCTGGGCATCGAGGAGCTTTCGGCCGAGGAGATCAAGACGCTGCTCGACGCGGCCGACGAGCTCTTCCCGTTCTGCACCGGCCGCCAGGCCGCCCCGCGCGTCCTGGAGGCCCGCACCGTCCTGAACCTCTTCTGCGAAGACTCGACCAGCACGCGGACCTCATTCACCCTGGCCGCCGAGCGGCTCGGCGCGCGGGTCCTTCAGTTCCACGCGGCCACCAGCAGCCTGAACAAGCGCGAGTCGCTGGCCGACACCGTCCGCAACATCGACGCGATGGGGGTCGACGCCATCGTCATCCGCCACCAGGAGCGCGGGGCGCCGCAGCGCGTGGCCGAATCGGTCACCTGTTCGGTCCTGAACGCCGGCGACGACGCCCACGAGCATCCCACGCAGGCCCTGCTCGACCTGCTGGCCCTGCGCCGGCGCCTCGGCCGCCTGGAAGGGCTGACGCTCGCCCTCGTGGGCGACGTGAGGCACAGCCGCGTCGCGCGGTCGACCCTGTTCGCCCACGCGAAGCTCGGCAACCGCGTTATCATTGTCGGACCGGAGATCTTCATCAAGGACCTCGGCGTGAACGTCGAGACGACCACCGATTTCGATTCCGTCCTGCCCGAGTGCGATGCGGTGATGATGCTCCGCGTGCAGTTCGAACGGCACGAGTCGCTCGCCTTCGACATGGACGCCTACATCCGCGGCTACCAGCTCACGCCCGCCCGCCTGGGGCGGGCCAGGCCCGGCGCCCTTGTCCTCCACCCCGGCCCCGTCAACCGCGGTATCGAGATGACCGACGAGGTGGCCGACGGCCCGCAGAGCGTCATCCTGTTCCAGGCCACGTGCGGCGTGGCGGTGCGGATGGCGGCGCTCGGGCTGTGCATCGGCGCCCTCGACCGCGAGCGGGCCCGCGACGGCCCCACCGCCGGGAAGGGCAAGCGCCGATGACCCGTCTCCTGCTGGCCGGCGGACGCCTCATCGACCCCGCCTCCGGGCGGGACGGGCCGGGCGACCTTTTGATCGAGCGCGGCCGCATCGCCGCCGTCGGCCCGGCCGGGACGCTCGGTCCCGCCGACCGTACGCTGGATTGCCGCGGGCGGCTCGTCGTTCCCGGCTTCATCGACCTGCACGTTCACCTGCGCGAGCCGCCGTTGGCGCAGGGAGACTTGCGGGATCTGCCCGAGACCATCGCCACGGGCGCGGCGGCGGCGGTCGCGGGCGGGTTCACGGCCGT
>JAPLML010000656.1 GCA_026387055.1 Planctomycetota bacterium
CCCCGGACGGCCATCGCCTCGGCGATGCGGAACTGGGGATCCACGGTGGCGATCCGGCCGTGATGCAGTATGAGGTCGGGGGGCTGGGCCTCGGCCAGCATGGCGGCGCCGGCAAGAAGCGGCAGCAGGAAAACCATGGCATCCATCGACGGGCCTCCTTTCAACGGGGTGTGCCAGGCTCGTTCTCAAGAGGTAGCATAGGCAGAAAATCCCTTGGGCACAAGTCCGGGTAGGCCGGCACAGGAAACGCTAGCGAAGATGTTGGCGGAAGGGCGCGGGGTAGCTGTTTGGCTTGCGTGCTGGCATACTCCCCTTGCGGGAGAGGGTCGGGGTGAGGGGGCGAGCCGCCGGTGTGGCCACACCCTCACCCGGCTTCGCCACCCTCTCCCGTAAAGGGAGAGGGTTGACGCTAAACACGTACAGCGCGGGCGAAGATGTTGGCGGAAGGGCGCGCGACGCCATACAATCGCGTCTTGTCAGAGGGCGCCTCGGGCCGCTGGCCGGGCCGAAAAGGAGTCCGTACCATGATCCGCAGGTTCCGCCCATCGGACTTGGAGCGCGTGAAGGAGATCACCCTCCTGGGCTTCGAAGGCGTCTCCATCGACCACGGCATGGAAAAGCGCTTCGGGGTCATCGCGGGCAAGGACTGGAAATGGCGCAAGGCCCGGAGCCTTGACGACGATGTGGAGGCGAACTCCGACGGCGTCTTCGTCTACGAGGCGGACGGCGCTGTGGTTGGCTACATCACCACGCGCCTCGACGCGGAGTCGGCAATCGGGTGGATTCCCAATATCGCCATCGACCCCGGGCATCAGGGCCGGGGCATCGGCCGGGCCCTGATGCAGGCCGCGCTCGACTACCTGCGGGCGTCGGGCATGCGGTACGCCAAGATCGAGACGCTCGAACAGAACCAGAAAGGGCAGGCGTTTTACCCGAGCGTCGGCTTTCAGGAAGTGGCCCGGCAGATCCACTACTTGATGCGGCTGTGAACCCCGAGGCGGAGAAGGCGCGGGCCCTTCTCCCTCCCCCGTTTGCCCCCGCCGCCGGCCAGCAGGGCGGCGAGTTCGTGCAGGCGCTCGTCGGCGGACATCTGGGCGGGGGCTTCGTACAACATGGGCGCTCCTGATTCGTCGCCCACAACGACCTTCCCTTCGGGACCAGTCGGTTGTCTGGTGGTTGGCGTGGGCCAGGGCGCCATCACGCGCACCTCTACTGTTACCTATACGCCTGGGAATTCCGAAGTGTCGGAATGGGACCCCAGCCGGCATCATGGCCGAACGCCGGGGGTTTTATGCGGGAGTGAGGTGCGCCAAGGCATCGACTGGAATCACGCTGTTGAATTCCGTTAGTCTTGCTTCCAGCGCGTTGTCGGCACCGGTCGCTGCTACCCCGACCACTTCAAGAGCGTCATTCAATACAGGGCCGCCGCTAACCCCGGCTATGATTGGAGCATCGGTAAGGATTCGCCGTATGGTGGACACCGTTCTGAAGCCCGTCACGCGGCCGGAGTGGATTACGCCGGTGTCTCCAATCTGGTAGTTGGGGAAACCCAGAACGGTTAAGGCGGCCCTGCGCCCGAGGTTTCTGGCTTTGGCAGATTCTAGCTGGGGCCACGCCGAAGGATCGAGTCCCGCCACGGAGATTATCGCCAGATCGAGAGCCTCCTCCTTGGCTAGCTCTTTGACAGGCAAGTGCTCACTTGCATTCGCAGGAATGATGGCATATGTGTCGACACCGAGAGCATGCGCGCAAGTCACAAACCCCACTCCGCACAAGTAAAACGCTGTTCCCTGCGTACTCTTGCTTGGGGTCTCAAGAACCAGCAGCGATCCCATTGCTGCATCGAGCGGTGTTGGGGGCAAGATAGTGGTCATACTTGGCCAGGAACTCCTTCTCCGCTTGGTCAAGCCCGTATCGTTCCCATGCGTGCAACATGGCGCGTATTTGTGCCGCGAATCTTCGTTGGACATTGGGCAGTCTGTTTGTGGTAAGGCCCGTAACCTCTTGTCTGACACCTCGGCCCTGGAGCCTGACTTTGTTGGCGTTGATCTCAAAACCATTCGATTGAATCACGGACAATAGCGCCGGCCCCACTGTCACGGGGCCAAGTTCATCGCCAGGCAGGGCAATTACTAGAGATTGCGGAAATCGCCTCGCGTCGGTCGAAAACGTGATATCATCCGCATACCTCGTATAGAAGCACCGATTCTCCTCAGCCAGCTTCTGCAGTTGACTGTCCATCTTGGCGCAGATCATGTTGGAGACAATTGGTGATGTCGGGGCTCCCTGCGGCAACTGATTGTCGGCACAGCATATTGCGGCCAGCAGCGTAGCCACACTGGGGTTCCGCTTGTACGGTGTGCCCATGAACATGCCTCGTACGCGGCCGTAGTTTATGGACGGAAAGAAGTCCTTTAAGTCCAGGTTCAGCACATACTTGCTTCCGGCATGCTGTTTTGCGTTTGTGACGATGCTTCTTCCTCGCAGAAAACCGTGTGCCGATGGCTTGGGTTTGTACACGGCGTTGAGGACTTGGCTGAGCTTGCGTTGGACTAGCTTGAGCGTGCTCACCGGAGCCATAATCGTGCGATTGCCGCCGGATTTCTTTGGAAGGGAGAAATGTGTATATCGTTGGGACAACGGAACGCGGTAGACGCACCACATCAGGTGGTTGTACTTAATCTCTAGGAGATTCGCCACAGCCTCACGTGTTTCAAGTGCGAAGAATCGCTCTCTCAAAGCTGCGGCAGATTGCTGAAGTTCAAGTGACATTGAGGATCCAAAGAATGGGCACTTGCAGCGCCATTCTGCTTATCGCCAGGTGGCTCAAGGGCCAGACCTACTCGGCTCCAGGTCCGGCGCAATAAAGCAGCCCTTCTCAAATCCGCTGCAGGATCTGCAGCAAAGATCAATGTGCTCTGCAAGTACCCAGTTGTTCAAAGGCTAACACGTCTATGCCGCCAAGTCAAGGCTAATAGCCTCAAGGTGGCCTGGCAAGCGGCATCCGATTCTTCCGGATGTGAAGAAGGGACCAGGCCCAACGACAACGGCCGGTTTGAAGAAGGTTGGCCTCGGTTCCCCGGGGAGGACTCGAACCTCCAACCAACCGGTTAACAGTCGGCTATTCTGGTTACCCGGCTGTAACGATGAAATAGATGACTGTCCCTGTTCCCGGTTACCGCCTTCGGCGGGGGGCGAGGGCGAGGAGGCCGGCGGCAAGGAGCGAGAGCGTGGCGGGTTCGGGGGTGTTCTGCCAGCC
Source organism: Planctomycetota bacterium (assembly GCA_026387055.1). Classification (GTDB taxonomy): domain Bacteria; phylum Planctomycetota; class Phycisphaerae; order FEN-1346; family FEN-1346; genus JAPLML01. The sequence continues at coordinate 3,260 of JAPLML010000656.1, forward strand.
GGGGGTGGGGGCGTCGAAGACCAGCAGGGACCCGTCGAGCGGCGAGAGGCCGTAGGAGTAGAACGGGACGTCGGGCGTCTGCGGCGGATAGGCCGGGGAAAAGTCGTTCGCCACGGTCCCGTCAAGCCTGATGAGGCCCAGGTATTCCCCGGCGGCGCTCAGCTTGAAGTTCGTGTGCAGCTCCCTCAAAGGGTTGGTGCGGTTCTTGCTCGACGCGAACACGAGCCGGTACTCGCCCGGCTGGAGCGTCACGTCGGGGAAGACCCATTTGTACAGATCCAAGGCGTTGTCGGTGAGGGACCACCCCAGGAGGCTCTCGGCGGCGCCGGTGGGATTGTAGATCTCGATCCAGTCGCTGTAGGTGCCGTCCTCGTCCGTCACGGTGTTCTGGTTGGTGGCCATGAACTCGGTGATGACCGCCGCCCGCACCGCCAGGGGCGCCAGGCAAACCACGAGGGCTGCAAGCAGGAAGGTTCTCATTGTCTGTCCCCTCAAGTGACCGTTGCCGAAGCATGGCACGCCGTCGGAAGACTCGCACGGCTTCATAGCAGTATAGCACAGATTTGCGGCCGTGCAACATGGAAGTCCGGCCAAGCGAGCTGCGGGGACCTGCCGACCGCGAACAGGCAACCGGGCGCGCGCGGCCACGTCAGTCGACCGTCTGCCAGGCGGGCTCCTCGGCTTCCCACTTGAACGGGCCGAGGACCGGAATCACCTCAATCTTGAACTTGCCCTTGAACGAGGCAGGCACCCGCCACGGGTACCCTGCGGCGGACTTGGAGAACCCGCCGCCGCCGCATCAGCCAAACCCCCCGAAGCCTTTGGCTCCGTAGTGGTACTGGCCCTCCGACAGGACGTTGTCATTCTCGTCCTTGATGCGGACGATCGGGCGGGCCGGAGGCGGGGCGGTGCCCATCATCACCTTGGGTCCATAGGACTCGCCGGACTGGCCCACGTAGTCCAGGTAGACCGTGACCGTCCTGGCCGGCGATGGGGTCGGCGCGGCCGGATCGGCGCCCTTGATCTTCTTGGGTGTGTCGGTCGTGACGACGAGGCGGGTCTTGACCTTCAGGACCTCGCCGCCCGCGAGGGTCACGGTCTGCCCCTCGGCCACGTCGAACGTTCTGAGTTTCCCCAGGTCCGAGATGGCGTTGAGACACCAGGCCTGCCCCCGGTTGTCCTGCTTGTAGAGCTGGACCTTGGACACCTCGTATGTGCCCGCGGGCAGGAACGCATCCTTGCCGGACGGCACGGGGACTTCGAGCGGTTTCTTGGCGTCCGGTTTCGGCACCTTGACGGTGACGGCCATGCCCGGAGTGCCGACCTTGAGGGTGCCGGTCTTGACGGCGCTGTCGGCCGCCCAGACGCCGGCCACCAGGATCAGAGTGCATGCAGCCAGCAGCCATGCCTTCATGGGTGCACCTCCTCCGGGACGCCGCCCCGGCGCTCCTCGACAGGCCATTGGAGTATACGCCGCCGCACGGTGAAACGCGACTGTATTCTGTGTCTGCCGCGTAACCTCTGAGTCTCGGGGGGCGAGACCCAGCCCGAGACTCGCGCGGCGGGTCTCCCGACCCGCCGCGCACCTGCGTCATCTCGCCGCCCGGGGCAATTGCCGCGCGGTGGGTCAGGAGACCCACCGCGCACGAGGTTAAGTGGCGTTG
>JAPLML010000031.1 GCA_026387055.1 Planctomycetota bacterium
GGTGATTGACCGCGGCCGTCTCGTCAGCCTCCTCCACAACTCCTACACCGCCGGCAAGGCGTGCACCGAGAGCACCGGCCACGGGACACACTCCGGCGGCATTGGCCCGACGAACATCCGGCCGGCCCTGGGCGAGCGGCCGGCCGCCGAGATCCTCCGCGAGGTCAAGGAAGGCATTTACCTGGAGTGCGGAGAGTTGCGGGCCGACCCCGCCAGCGGCGACATCTCGGCCTCCATCGACTTCGGGTTCCTCATCCGCGACGGCCACCTCGTTCATCCGGTCGAAAGCGCAATGATCGGCGGCAACATCTTTGACTTGCTGGCGCATCTCGACGCCGTCTCGAGCGACGCCCGCGAGGAGCCCGGCATCCTCATGCCCACCCTGCGCCTCCAGGACGTCCAGATCGCAGGGGCCGAGTAGGGCCTTTGCCGCGCCCGCCGCGGAGTACGTGTTTAGCGTCATACCAGATTGCCGGGTGGCACGGCCACGCGCCGGTGCGTGGCCGTGCACGGTCACGTGGGGGGCAAGCACGGTCACGCAACGGCGCGTGACCGTGCCACCTACGCTAAACACGTACGCCGCGGAAGCGGCGGGGCAGCAGGCCCACGTAACTGAGCGGCCGGCGCGCCGAAAAAACTGTTGAGATTCCGCCCGAAGCTCGATATCTTCTTCTGCGGGCTGGCCGCGCCTGCCGCGGAAGCGGCGGGAGATGCCGAAGGGGAGAGTCGCCCGCCGCTTCCGCGGCGGGCCCGGGGAGCACGATTATGACACGCGTATGCCTTTGGCTGTGTGGTGCCCTCGTGGGCTTCCTCGCGATGGTCGCTCCGCTCGCGGCCGCCGAGGAGGTCGATGCCGCCAAGGTCGCCGAGAAGGCTATCGAGGCCGGCAACCCCGACAACGTCGATCCCACCCAGATCAAGGGTGAGAACTGGATGTTCGATTTCACCTTCGAGAACCCCCAGCCCATCATCGTCAACACGCCGGGCCTCGGGCAGCAGATGTACTGGTACGTGGTCTACACCGTGACCAACCGGACCGGCGCCGAGCACAACTTTGTCCCGGCCTTCACGCTTTACACCACCAGCACGAGCCTCCAGCGGGCGGGCGTTTATCCGGCCGTCTTCGACGCCATCAAGAAGCAGCGCAAGATCCGGTTCCTTGAGAACGCCGTGCAGATGATCGGCAAGGTTCTCCCCGGCGAGGACAACGCCCGCACGGGCGTCGCCATCTTCGGCCCGATGCCGCGCGACGCCGAGAGCTTCACGATCTTCGTCGAGGGCCTCTCGGGCCAGTACATCGAGCGGCCGAATCCGCAGGCCAAGCCCGATGCCCCGCCGGCGGCCAAGGTCCTCATCCTCCGCAAGACCCTCACGCTCACCTACAAGCTGCCCGGCGACCAGTGGTGGCTGAACCAGGACCCCCCGCTCTTCGCCAAGAAGGCGTGGACGTGGCGGTAGGGCGCCCCACGCCATCGCGTCGAGCCCGCCGCGGAAGCGGCGGGAGACTACCCAATCGAGCATCTCCCGCCGCTCCCGCGGCGGGCTCGAAGAGCCAACAATCGCCAAGTCGCCAGAAAAGGACTTGCAGGTAGCCGCATCCGTGGTATAATTTCTGGTCTTCGCTGGTTCTGAAGTAGAAGGAGTGTGAGTCATGGCGCACAAAAAAGGACAAGGTTCGACCCGCAACGGCCGCGATTCCAACCCCCAGTTTCTCGGGGTGAAGACCTATGGCGGCGAGACGGTCACGGCGGGGAGCATCATCGTCCGCCAGCGCGGCACGAAGTTCCTGCCCGGCCGCAACGTGGGCCAGGGAAGGGACGACACCCTCTTCGCCCTGACGGCCGGCAAGGTGTGCTTCCACGGCAAGAAGGTCAGCATCCTGTAGGATACGACGGCAGAGAGATCGCGGCCTGGGGCGCCACGCCTCGGGCCGTTTTGTTTCCGTCGCGAAGCATTGGCTCGTTGGACGGCATGGCCACAGCTTGCCCGCCGCGTACGTGTTTAGCGTACCCCGGTAGTTGTGGCACGGCCGGCTTGTCCGGCCGTGGGAAATGTGGCCGGCGCTCTGCCACGGCCGGACAAGCCGGCCGTGCC
>JAPLML010000029.1 GCA_026387055.1 Planctomycetota bacterium
GTCGTGGTACCCCTCGCCCATCGGGCGGAAGTAGTGGTACTGGTCGGTGATGAGGTGGCTGTACGTGCCGCGACGCCTGCGGAGCTCCTCGGGCAGGCAATCGTCGAACGGCTCGATGGGCCCCCACGGGGCTTCGAGGAAGTTGAGGCGCCCCGTCATCATCTCGCGCCGGGCGGGCATGCACGGCATCGATCCCGCGTAGTGGTTCTCAAAGACGACGCCGCGCGCGGCCAACCGCTCGATGTTCGGCGTGCGGACCCAACTGGGGCCGTAGAGGCTCAGGAGGTGCCGGTTCAGCGAGTCCATGACGATGAAGATCGTCTTCATGGCAGTTCCTCGCGTGTGGCACGCCTGCCGTCAGGCGTGCGGCGCGGGCGCAAGCTCGCACAGCCGGGGGCGGCTGTGCCGCCAACGAAGGCGACGCCGGACGTTGTATATACCGCCGCCGGAGGGGAATTGCCAGAATTCCGCCGGGCCGGGGGTAAGGCCTCAGTCGGGGGTGGCATGGCCACGCGCCTTTGCGTAGCCGTGCATTGTCCGCTGTCACGCACGGCCACCCAACGTCGGGTGACCGTGCCACCCCGCAGACTGATGCCTTACGGCTGGGGGGAGACTGGCGCGGTAAGGAAGATCTCCCGCCGCTTCCGCGGCGGGCTCGGATGGATCAGTGTTCCGTGCCGGCGAAGCCGAGGTACTCGTCGAGCCAATCGTCGGCCTTGAGAACGCCCTTGCGCTGGGCGAGGGCCATCCGCTCGGCGCGGCGCTGGGCGAGATCGAAGATGCGCCGCACGATCGAGCCGCTGATCTCGCGCTCGGTCTGGCCGTAGCGTCCCCGTAGGGAACTCGACAGGTGCGGCGCGTGTCGCCGCGCCAGCTCGTCCTCCAGGCAAACGATGGCCTGGGCGGTGCCGGGGTCGCCCTGGCGGGCGCAGCGGCCGAAGAGTTGGCGGTCGATGCGGCCGGCCTCGTGGCGCTCGGTGGCCATGACGCACAGGCCGCCGAGCTCCGCCACGCCGCGGCCCAGCTTGATGTCCGTCCCGCGGCCGGCCATGTTCGTGGCGACGGTGATGCAGCCCGGCTGCCCGGCGCCGGCGACCACCTGCGCTTCCTCGGCGTGGCGGACGGCGTTGAGGACGGCGGGCTCCAGACCCACGGCCATCAGGAACTCCGCGAGGAGCTCGCTGGCGCGGACGCTGCGCGTGCCGATCAGGAGCGGCCGGCCGGTGGCGTGGAGGCGGCGGATCTCCGCCACGATGGCCGTCCACTTGGCGGCCTCCGTCGCGTAGACGCGGTCGGGCAGCACCTTGCGGATGCACGGCGCATTGGTCGGGATGGTGACGACCGGCAAGTGGTAAATCTGCCAGAACTCGCGCCACGCTTCGGCGGCAGTTCCCGTCATGCCGGCCAGCTTGCGGTACTGCCGGAAGAATCGCTGGAAGCTCAGGCGGGCGTAGGTGTCCTTGGGCGCCTGGATGGTGATGGCTTCCTTGGCCGAGACGGCCTGGTGAAGGCCGTCGCGCCATTCGCGGTCGGGCATGAGGCGGCCGGTGAACTCGTCGACAATGACCACCTTGTCCTCGTGAATGATGTATTGCTTGTCAAGGAGGTAGAACTCGCGGGCCGTGAGGGCCTGCGTGGCCAACTCCTCGCGCCGCCTGGCGCCCGCCCAGACGCTGCCGAGGGGCTTGCACAGCTCGCCCAGGCGCTCCTTGCCGGCCGCCGTGAGGTCCACCTCGCGGTAGCGCTGGTTGACCTTGTAGTCGCG
>JAPLML010000115.1 GCA_026387055.1 Planctomycetota bacterium
TTCCGCCCGCGAAGCACCTTCAGCCGCGCGGCGAACTCGTCCACGCTATCCTTATTAATAATCAGCGTCGGGATGATGACGAGTTTGCCGGCCGGGATGGCCGACTTGTCGCCGCCCACCACCTTCGCCATCAGGTGGATCGCCTGGTATCCGAACTCGTACGGCTGCTGGACGACGGTGGCGAAGATCGCCCCGTCTTTCACACCCGCGAGCGTCTCGTCCTCCTCGTCGAAGCACACGATCTTGATCTTGCCGACCTTGCTGGAATCCTTCACGGCGTTGAGGATCGCCGGGCCGTTGTAACTCCACAGGCCCACCAGGCACGCCACGTCGGGGTACTTGACGATCGTGTCGAGGACGTTCGCCTTGGCCCGGACGCGGTCGCAGTCGTCGGTGCGGCAGTCGATGATCTCGACCTTGGAGTCCTTGAGGACCTCCTTGATGCCCGCGAAGCGGTCCTTGGCGTTCTGGGCGTCGAGCGTGCCGACGAAGACCATGATCTTGCCGCCGTCGGGCAGGGCCTTCTTGAGGAGTTCGCCCGCCTGCCGCCCGGCGGCCACGTTGTCGGTGCCGACGTAACACGCCCGGTTGCTCGTCGGGGCGTCGCTGTCGTGCGTGACGAGGAGCACCTGGCGGGCCACCTCGTTCAGGTCGAGCGTCTGGTTCGCCGGATCGACGGGGCTGACGGCGATGCCGGCTACGCCCTTCGTGACGAGGTCGTCCATGATCCGCTTCTGGTTGCCGGCCGTGCCGTCGGGGAGCTTGAACTCCAGCGTCACGTTCGGCAACTCCGTGACGGCCTTGTTGCAGCCGGCCCGGGCGATGGTCCAGAAGTCGGAGGTATTGTTGGTGACGAAGGCGAGGGCGACCTTCTTGCCGCCGGGCTTGCCGCCCTCGGGCCCGCTCTGACATCCGGCCGCCAACACGGCCACGGCCAACCCAATGCCCACCCATGTTATCCGTCTCATGCCAGACTCCTTTCTGCGAGGAAGTTACTTCCGCGCGGGCGCGAAAACAACAGAAAACGCCGCCGCGCGGAGCCATGAGCGATGGGGTGTGCCGAAATTTTGTGCCAAGCCCTGTTCGTCGAGGGTGGCACGGCCGGCTTGTCCGGCCGTGTTCCCGGCATGGCGGGGGGCATGGCACCGCTCAATTGACCAGCGACGGAGCACGAGTGCTCTGTCGCATCTCATTGGGGGGGTGCCACTGGTTGCTCGCAACCAGTGCGCCTAGAACGGCACGGCTTGCAAGCAAGCCGTGGCACCCCTCAGGACCAGCGACGGAGCAGTAGTGCTGGACAGCGGCGGCAGGCGCCGCTACTATGCGTTGTCGGGTCGGCCGCTTCGGCGGCACGGCTCCCGAGGAGAACATCCATGAGACGGCTGGCGACCGCGCTTGCGCTGGCCGCGATGGCGGCCCCCTTGGCCCTGTCCGCGGAGCAGCCCATGACCATCCGGATCGACCCCGGCAAGATCGAGAACCGCATCGACGAGAAGATCTACGGCCACTTCCTCGAACATATCTACCACTCCGTCAACGGCGGCCTGTGGGGCGACATGATCTGGGACCGCAGTTTCGAGCAGACCACCCCGGGCGCCGCCTGGAAGATTGAGGACGGCTGCCTGGTGCAGCGCGGCGGCGACGCGAACGTGCGCCTCACCTTCGGCGACGCGGCGTGGCGCGACCATTACGCCCCCGAGCGCATGGCCGCCGCGGACATCCCGAGTTCCCTGAATGCGGTGGCCACGAAGTCCGCCGACGGGCGGCGCCTCTACTTCAAGGTCGTCAACCCCGCGAAGGAACCCGCGCCCGTCAAGCTGGCGATTGCCGACACGTTCAGGGCCGGCAGGGCAACCCTGAAGGTGGTCGCGCCGGGCAGTCTCGATGCGCGGAACACGCTCAATGAGCCCGACGCCGTGCGGCCCGAGCCGGGCGAGGCGAAGACGAGCGGTCAGGAGGTCTCGTTCACCCTGCCGCCGCTCTCGGCGGCCGTGGCGACGGTCGAGAGAAAGTAGGCCGGTGCAAAGCCCCGGCACCTTCCGAGCCCGCCGCCAGCGTGGAGCACAATATGGAAATAAGGACACACTAATACTACAACGCCACTTGACCTCGTGCGCGGTCGGTCTCCTGACTCACCGCGCGGCAATTGCCACCGGGCGGCGAGATAACGCAGGTGCGCGGCGGGTCGGGAGACCCGCCGCGCGAAGTGGCGTTGTAGTACTAACCACGGGCCGGGGGCGACCCGCGGCCCATGCAAAACGCTTCAGCTCAGAGGAGGAGAGAAGATGCACGCACCCTACGCGATCGCGCTGCTGCCGATCCTCGCGCTCCTGCTGGCCTGCCTCACGGCGGCCGGGGCGCAGGCCAACCTGCTCCCCAACGCTTCCTTTGAGGAGGAAGCGGGCGGCCGCCCGGCCAAGTGGGCGCCGGCCACCTGGGGCGGCAAGGGCTCGTTCGAGCACGCGCGCATCGGCCGCACGGGCCAACGCAGCCTCATGCTCTCGTCCGACTCCGGCGGCGACATCAGTTGGGGCGCCACGGTGTCGGTCGATCCCAACTCCACCTACCGCCTCTCCGGCTGGATCAAGACCGAGAACGTGCAGGCGACGACCGGCCGCGGCGCGCTCCTCAACCTCCACAACCTCCAGCCCGTCGCCACCAAGGCCCTGACCGGCACGAACGACTGGACGCGGGTCGAGGTCATCTTCGAGACCGCCGACCAGGACGCCATCCAGGTCAACTGCCTCTTCGGCGGGTGGGGCAACGCGACCGGCAGGGCGTGGTACGATGACCTGGCCCTGGAGCAGGTGTCGAAGGGCGCCGCCCCGCCGCCGCGCATCTCCATCGACGCCGCCAAGACGGGCGAGCCGCTCTCGAAGTACGTCTACGGCCAGTTCATCGAGCACCTGGGCCGGTGCATCTACGGCGGCATCTGGGCCGAGATGCTCGAAGACCGCAAGTTCTACTTCCCGATCACCCCGAAGTACACCCCCTACAGGGCGGCGGCCAGGGACGTCCCCTTCCCGGTGGTCGCGGCCTCGCCGTGGCAGATCACCGGCGACGAAGGCGGTGTGAAGATGGTGAAGGAAGAGCCGTTCGTCGGCGAGCACACGCCCGAGGTCGCCCCGTCGAGCGGCATCCGGCAGAACGACCTCGGCCTCGTCCAGGGCCGAGCGTACGTCGGGTACGTGTGGCTGAAGGCCGCCCAGGAGGCCGCCGACGTCGAGGTGGCCGTGCGCTGGGGCGACGGGCCTAAAGATATCTACAAGATCACTATCAAGGCCGGCGGCAAAGGCTACGCGAAGCACGACTTCCGCTTCACGGGCGGGGCCGACACCGCGAAGGGCATGCTCGAAATCCGGGTCGCCGGCGGCGGGCCCTGCCGGGTCGGCACGGCCTCGCTCATGCCCGCCGACAATGTGAGCGGCATGAGGGCCGACACGCTCGAACTCTTGAAGCAGCTCGACTCGCCGGTCTATCGGTGGCCGGGCGGGAACTTCGTCAGCGGGTACAACTGGAAGGACGGCCTCGGCGACCGCGACCGCCGCCCGCCGCGCAAGAACCCCGCGTGGACGGGCGTGGAGCACAACGATTTCGGCCTCGACGAATTCATGACCTTCTGCCGCCTGCTCGGCGCCGACCCGTACATCGCCGTCAACAGCGGCCTGGGCGATACGAAGAGCGCCGTCGAGGAACTCCAGTACGCCAACGGCGCCGCCGGCACGCCGATGGGGGCGCTGCGGGCGAAGAACGGGCGCCCGGAGCCGTACAAGGTCAGGTTCTGGAGCATCGGCAACGAGATGTACGGCGGGTGGCAGCTCGGCCACATGCCGCTGGAGAAATATGTCAAGAAGCACAATGAGTTCGTCGAGGCGATGCGCGCGGTCGACCCCTCGATCCGGGTGATCGCCGTGGGCGACGCCGGCACGTGGAGCGAGGGGATGATGCGCGACTGCGCCGGCCACATGGACCTCATCAGCGAGCACTTCTACTCAGGCGAGAAGCCGGGCCTGGCGGGCCACGTCGCCCAGATCCCCAGCGCGATCCGCGGCAAGGCCGAGGCCCACCGCCGGTACCGGCAGCAGCTCGATTCGCTCAAGGGCAAAGATATCCGCATCGCTATGGATGAATGGAACTACTGGTACGGCCCGCACCCCTTCGGCGAGCTCGGGACGCGCTACTTCCTCAAGGACGCCCTGGGCATCGCGGCGGGCATCAACGAGTTCGCCCGGCAGAGCGACATCGTCACCATGGCCAACTACGCCCAGACCGTCAACGTCATCGGGTGCCTCAAGACCTCGAAGACCGCCGCGGCGCTGGAGACCACGGGCCTCGTGCTCAAGCTCTACCGGGCGCGGTTCGGCGTGATTCCCGCCGCCACGGAGACCGAGGGCCTCGTCAACGCCCAGGCGGCGTGGAGCGAGGACCGAAAGACGCTCACGATCTCCGTCGTCAACCCCACGACCACGGCGGTCGAGATCCCCCTGGCGGTCAAGGGCGCGAAGCTCACCGGCGCGGGCACCCGCTGGCAGATCGCGGGCGCCGATCCGATGGCCTACAACGACCCCGGCCAGCCGCGATCCGATGGCCTACAACGACCCCGGCCAGCCGCCGAGAGTCAAGATCGAGGAGGCCGCCGTGAAGGGCGTCTCCGACAAGCTCTCGGTCGCCCCGTGCAGCGTGACGCTGTTCGCGCTGAAGGTGGAATAACGCGTGGGGGCACGGCATGCCGTGCCCCGGCAGATGCTTCGAGCCCGCCGCGCCTGATTCGAGCCCGCCGCGGCTGATTCGAGCCCGCCGCGCCTGATTCGAGCCCGCCGCGGAAGCGGCGGGAGACTCCCGATTGGACGTCTCCCGCCGCTTCCGCGGCGGGCTCGGATGAACAGCGCGGCGGGCTCAAAGAAGAGCGGCGGCCCGACCGCAGGGGGGTGCAGCCGGGCCTGACCGCCTTGTGAACAGGCAACGCGCCTGCCCACAATCTTCTTGTCCTTCACGCCAGGGGCG
>JAPLML010000332.1 GCA_026387055.1 Planctomycetota bacterium
CTGCCTCGCGGGACGGTCCGGACGCTTCGCGTGCTGGAAGGGGTCCCGTTGAGAACCGGCCCTGGAGGTCCTCCGGCGGGCAAGCCGTGGCCTGCGGCGAGCGTCATCCCGCCGCTGGCGCCGCGGCGGGTCCTCGGCGAGATCCCCGTCAAGGAAGACGGGTCCTTCAACATCGAGGTGCCGGCGAGCGCCCCGATCGAACTCCAGATCCTCGACGCCGACGGGATGGTGCTGCGGAGGTGCGGTTGGATATGGGCCAAGAACCATGAGCCGCGGGGGTGCATCGGTTGCCACGAGGATGGCGAACTGACGCCGACGAACCGTCTCGTCGAGTCGGTCGCGTTGCCGTCGGTCCTGGCCTGCCCTCCGGCGGCGCGAAGGCATTCCGCCGATTTCTGCCGCGACGTCATGCCGATCGTGGCCAGGAAGTGCGTATCGTGTCACGGGGAAGGGGGGAGCCCGCCGCGGCTGGAGGCGGGCCGGGCGGCGGTCGCCGCGGCGGCCCCGGCGGCCGACGCCTCCGCCGCCCGTGTTTATGAGATGCTCCTGGCGCCGGATGAGCCAGGCCGGGAGGGTCCTCCTCGCGGGAAATACGTGGATCCGGGTCGGGCGCGCACCAGTCGGCTGGTATGGCACCTCTTCGGCCGCAACACCTCCCGCCCGTGGGACGGCGCTCGGGTGAGGGAGACGGCCAAACCGATACCGCCGGGTCAGTCGGAACCGCTAAGCGCGGAAGACAAGCGGACGTTTATCCAATGGATCGACATGGGAGCCCCTTGGCAGGCTGTTCCTGAAAGGGGGGAAGCGCTCCTGATGCAAGGCAACGCGAAGGGGGACCCGGGATGAAGCCCACCCGCTGGATAGCGATCGCCGCGGTCGTGTGCACGGCGTGGGTTCTGATGGGCGGGGCGCCGCCGCGCGAACGCGAGTCCGAACGGCCCGTGTTCACCGACGTCACGTCGCAGGCGGGGATCCAGTTCAAGCATAGTTTCGGCGACGAGACCCTGAGCAACATCGTCGAGGGCACCGGCACCGGCTGCATGTTCTTCGACTACGACGGCGATGGCTGGCTTGACATCTACCTGGTGAACGGCCGTTATCGGCCGGACGTCAACGACAATACCGGCCGCAAACTCAAGGGCAAACTCACCAACAAGCTGTTCCGGAACAACCACGACGGCACCTTTACCGACGTGACCGAGAAGGCCGGCGTGGGCGGCGGCGAAGGTTACGGCGTGGCGTGCTCGGCGGCGGATTACGACGGCGACGGCGACCTCGACCTGCTTGTGTTGTGTTACGGCCGGGTCATTCTGTACCGCAACAACGGCGACGGGACCTTCACCGACGTGACGGAGAAGTCCGGCTTGGCCGCCACCGGCTGGGCGGTTTCCGGCGTGTGGTTCGACTATGACAACGACGGCAGGCTCGACCTTTACATCGCCAACTACCTGGCGTACGACAGCGGCAAGTTCCGGTCCTACTACGCCGCGGCGGGGTATCCCGGCCCGCTGAGTTACAGCGGTCAGCCGGACGCTCTTTATCACAACAAGGGCGACGGAACCTTCGCCGAGATGACCAAGGAGGCGGGGATCCACAAGCCGGACGGCCGGGCCATGAGCGCCACGGCGGCCGACCTTATGAACCGCGGCCGACAGGACGTCTTCGTCGCCAACGACAGCATGGAGTGCTACTACTTCCGGAACCTCGGCAGCGGCAAGTTCGCGGAAGAGGCGCTCGAGAGGGGCCTCGCGTTCAGCGAAGGCGGGCAGGGGGTCTCCCACATGGGGCCCTGTGTGGGCGACGTCGACCGCGACGGCCGCCTGGACATCTGGATTCCCGACATGCATTACGGCTGTCTGCTGATGAACCGGGGCGATCACTTCGAGGACCAAACGACCCAGAGCGGCTTGGCCGTCATCTGCGGACAGTACACCGGGTGGGGCGCTTGCCTGTTCGACTACGACAACGACGGGTACCTCGACATCTTCGTGGCCAACGGCGATGCGCACCACGAGTACCCGGAAGATGCCGTGCTGGCGCACAACGACGGCACGGGACATTTCGTGGACGTGGCCAAGAAGTCCGGCGACTACTTCAAACACAAGTACGTCGGCCGCGGCGCCGCCTTCGGCGACTTCGACAACGACGGCGACCTGGACCTGCTGGTGGTGAACCTCAACGATTCCGCGCGACTCCTGCGGAACGACGGGGGCAACAAGAACAACTGGCTCGTGATTGCCGCCAAGCTCCCGAACGGCAAATCGGACGCCCTGGGCGCCCGCGTGGCCGTCAAGACGGGCGCCCTGGTCCGGATTCAGGACCTGATCCCCGTGACGGGCTACTTGTCGCAGTCCGACCCAAGGCCCCATTTCGGCTTGGGCAAGGCCAAGAAGGCGGAGACCGTCGAGATTCGGTGGCCTGATGGGACCACGACGCGCCTGACGGATGTTCCGGCGAACCAGCTTCTGACGGTTGTCAAGCCGGCGAGATAACCGGAGTGTGTGGCCTATGCGGTTCAAGGCGGCACTCTTGCTCAGATTCCTTGCGGCCCTCGCGCTGCCCCTGCCGTTGCTGGCCGGGTGGCTCCGCGGCGAGGAGAAGGAGAGGCATCCGGTCTTTGTGGGAGCCAGAGTCTGCGCGTCCTGTCACGACGGAAAGGCGATGGGGCGCCAGGCCACCTGCTGGTGTCAATCGAAACACGCCAAGGCCTACGCAAGCCTCGCGGCCCCTGAAGCCGGGAAAATCGCGGTCTGGAGCGGCATCCCCCAGGAGCCGCAAGAGGCCGCCGTGTGCCTGGGGTGTCACGCCACGGGCGCAGAGGCGGAGGACTGGGAGAAAGACGACACGTTCTTCCTCAAGGATGGCGTTCAGTGTGAGAAGTGTCACGGGGCGGGCAGCGAGTACGCGGACGAGCGGATCATGAAGGATCGCGACGCGGCGGTCCGCAAGGGCCTGGAGATCCCGACGCTCGACGACTGCCTGAAATGCCACAAGGAGAAGGGGTCCCACACGGCCGTTCTGAAGCGCCCGCCGGTGGATGTGGCGGCGGGCATGAACCTGATTGCCCACCGCAGGCCCGCCGGCGAGCGCGCGGCGAGGCCCACACTGCCGGAGCCCCCGGCCGCCAACCACCCCGGGTCCAAGTACACAGGCGTGATGGCCTGCGCCGAATGTCATGGCGCGCCCGCCATGGGATACCAGTTCAGCAAGTGGTGCGTCAGCAAGCATGCCGAGGCGTTTGCGGTCCTCGGCACTCCGGCTGCCGTTCCGATTGCAGCCACGATGGGCGTCCAGGGGGATTTGCAGGCCAGCATCGCGTGCCTGAAGTGCCACACGACCGCGTACCATCAGCCGGCAAGCGGAGGGCTGGGCTCCTATTCCGTTTACGAAGGCGTTGGTTGCGAGGCCTGTCACGGGGCCGGAAGCGACTACGCGCGGGAAGCCGTGATGAAAAACCGGACCCGAGCCGCGCCCGCCGGCCTGAAGAAAATCGACCGCGAGACGTGCCTGGCATGTCATCAGGATGCCCATGGCAAGCCCTTCGACCACCCGACGGCGCTGAAGGCCATCGCCCATCCCACCCAGGCCCCGGAGGTGGTGGAAGGCCCTCGCTACAAGACGCCGCTTAACGTGGCGATCCGCCCCGACGGGAAGGAACTCTACGTGGCGTGCGAGGCGGCGAACTCCGTGATCGTCGTCGACGCGGCGGCACGACGCCAAGTGGCGGAGATTCCCGTCGGCGGGCAGCCGGCCGACGTCACGTTCAGCCCTGACGGCAGGCGAGCCTACGTCAGCAACCGGCTTGACGATTCCGTTTCGGTGATCGACGTCAGGGCGCGGCGGGTCACCGCCACAATCCACGCCGGCGACGAACCGCACGGCGTGCTGACGGACCGGGCGGGCAAGACGCTCTACGTCCTCAATACGTCGGACGAGAGTATCTCAGTGGTCGATGCCGCGTCGCTCAAAGAAGTGAAACGGTTGGCCGCAGGCCGCGGCCCATGGTCGCTGGCGTTGTCTCCCGACGGTTCGCGGCTTTGCGTCACGAACCAACTCTCGCGCTTCGTCAAGTTCCGCATGCCCTCGATGTCCGAGGTGACGATGGTCGACGTCAAGTCTGCCACCGTGGACCACAGGATCGTGGTTCCGGGGGCGAACCTCATCCAGGGCGTGGCCTGGCATCCCAGCGGCCAGTATGCGATCGTCACGCTCCTGCGCACCAAGAACCTGGTTCCGATGACACGTCTGCTGCAAGGCTGGACGATCACCAATGGCCTGGGGATTATCTGGGCGGACGGCCGCGTCGACCAGGTGCTCCTCGACGAGCCCGGCCAGTGTTTCCCCGACCCTACCGATGTAGCCGTCACGCCCGACGGCCGGTTGGCCTTGGTGACGAGTTCCAGTTCGGACCGCGTGGCCGTGGTGGACCTGCCGAGGCTCATCGGCATGCTCCGCCAGGCTTCCCAGGAAGAGCGCGAGACCGTGTTTCCCCATCACCTGGGAAAGGCCGCCGAGTTCGTGATCAAACACATCGCGACCCGGACCAGCCCGCGGGGCCTTGCGATCGATCCGGCCGGGAAGACCGCCTATGTGGCCAGTGCCCTGGACGACTCGCTCACCGTCATCGACGTCCGGACACTCGAGGCGGTGGGCAGGGTGGACCTTGGGGGCCCCGCCGCGATCACCAAGGCCCGCTTCGGCGAGCGCATTTTTCACAGCGCCAAGAACACGTTCCACCGCCAATTCTCGTGCCACTCCTGCCACCCCGACGGCCACATCGACGGGTTGACCTACGACACGATGCCCGACGGAATCGGCGTCGGCCCGGTCGACAACCGCACCCTTCGGGGAATCCTCGACACGGCCCCGTTCAAATGGGAAGGCACGAACCCAAGCCTGCAGCGGCAGTGCGGCGCCCGCCTCGCGGTGTTCTTCACCCGCGTCCAGCCGTTTACGCCGGAGGAGATCACCGCCTTGGAGGAGTACATCTGCATGATTCCCCGCCCGCCGAACCGCTATCGTCCGGTGGGGGCGAAACTCACGGAGGCCCAACGTCGCGGCAAGGCCATCTTCGAGCGGACACGGACGAACGACGGACGGGTCATCCCCAAGGAAAAGCGGTGCATGACGTGCCACTTCCCACCGTTGTACACCGACCGGCTGCGGCACGACGTGGGCACCAGGATGCGGCTCGATGAAGTCGGGAACTTCGACACGCCGCACCTGAACAACATCTACGACTCGGCGCCGTACCTTCACAACGGCATCGCCGACACCCTGGAGGAAATCTGGACCCGGTACAACCTCGAAGATAAGCACGGGGTGACGAATGATATGACCAAGGATCAGCTCAACGAGTTGATCGAGTACCTCAAGACCCTCTAGGGGGATGATGCTGATACTACAACGCCAATTAACCTCGTGCGCGGTGGGTCTCCTGACCCACCGCGCGGCAATTGCTGCCGGGCGGCGAGTTAACGGTCGCCGCGGCGACCGCGGCGGATCGGGAGACCCGCCGCGCGAAGTGGCGTTGTAGTGAACACGTACAGGCAACCAGCGGCGCCCCTTGAGAGGCGGGAGACTGCTGGAGGAAGGAAATCGGTCATGAAGGTTCGCTTGCCCCAACTGAGGATCCTGGTTCTGGGCGGGCTGGTGGCGGCGGGCATGGCATGCCAGCAGGCGCCGCCTCGGCTGAAGACGGAGGGGGCGCCCCCCTCGGCCGCCGCGGTGCCGGCGGCTGTCCCCGCGGACCAGCTTCCGTACGTCTACACCCGCTGGAAGCACTTCACGGTCCGCGAGGGTCTGCCCAACGACCACATCTTCGCCGTGAAGGCCGACGGCCCCAGGGTGTGGGTTGGGACGGAAGACGGCTTGGCGTGCCTGGACAAGCGCACCGGCGCCATCCGCGCCTGGAAGGAGAAGGACGGCTTGCCCTGGCGGGTGGTGACCGCGATCGACGTTGACAAGCGGACGGGCGACGTTTGGCTCGGCCTGTTCGGCGGGGGGCTTGCCCGCTTCAGCGGCGGCCGTTTCGATCACTTCAACCAACTCAACAGCGGCCTGGTGAATGATGTCGTCTATGGCGTGGCCATCGAGCACGACAATGTCTGGGCCGCCACCACGGCCGGGGCCAGTCGCTACAACGTGGTCACCGGACAGTGGACGGTCTTCACGGAGAAAAACGCCCCCATGGAGGAGATCTGGAATTACTCCGTCTCCTATGACAACGGAAAGGTCTACCTGGGGGTCTGGGGAAGCGGCTGCCTGGAATTCGACGTGGCGACGGAGCGCTGGAAGCCCTATCTCGATCCTGATGGAGAAATGGAGATCGATCTGTACCGCGACGACGGCATCATCCACGTCATCGTGACGGGGGCCAGCCACGTCGACGACGCCCTCTGGATCTCGACCTACTTCGGCAGCTGCCGCTACGACGGGCGCCACTGGCGCGGGTTCTACGCTCAGGAGACCGGGCTGCCCAGTGATTTCACGAACAACGTCAAGGGGCGCAGCAGCCGCGAGGGCTGGTTTGCGACGGACAAGGGGCTGGGCGTGGTGGCCGATTTCCCCAGCGACACGGTGGTCAGCTACACCCGCGACCCGCAGACGCTCAGGGGCAAGGCCACCCTCTACCGGTCCGGCAAAATCCTCAAGGTGGTGGACATGGAGAGGAGCGTGCCGCACAACTTCATCATCAGCCTGGACATCGATGGCAATGACGCCTGGATCGGGACGGCCCGGGGTCTCGGTTGGGCGATCGGCACCGGATATTACCCCGGGCTGAGGAAGGGCGCGGATCGCCGCGCCGGCCGGGCCGCGGAGGCGGCCGCACCGGCGGGCGATCCCGCCTCGGGTAAGCGCCGTTAGGAAACGGGTGATGCCATGAGAGTCCATACGCTTGCATTTCTGGCGACGATCCTTCTCGCCGCCCACCTGAGCGCAGGTCCCAAGCAGGAAGAGGCGGGGCCAAAGCCGACCGCGAGGGGGGATCCGCCCATCACGGTCAGCCCTGAGACCCGGCAAGTGCTCGACGCCCTCGACGCCCTCAACGCCTACCAGGTCCCGGACCTCAAGCTGAAGACGGACGAGAAGTACGCGCATATCGAGAAGGACTTGGCGCCGTTCCACCACGTCAAGCCCTACAAAGAGTACTTCCTGGAGCAAATCGGGTACATGGGGGCGGGCAGGGCGATCCCCGAGCCCGACGGCGTCAAGACCGTGAAGATCGGCTTCATCGGGCCGATTTCCCCCACCGTCTCGGTCGCCACCGGCGGCAGGAGCCACGAGGAAGTGCTGGGCAAGAAGATGCTCCAGGGCTGCCAGTTGGCCATCCAGGAGGCCAATGCCCGCGGCGGCTACCTGAAGCGCAGGATTCCGTTTGAACTCATCATCAGCAACGACAACGGGCTGTGGGGCTCGTCGGGGAATGAGATCATCAAGATGGCGTACCAGGAAAACGTCTGGGCGATCCTGGGGACCATCGACGGCGCCAACAGCCACATTGCGATCCGCGTCGCCCTGAAGGCCGAGGTCCCCATGATGAACACCGGCGACACGGACCCCACGTTCATCGAAACCAACATTCCCTGGGTTTTCCGCTGCATCGGCGACGACCGGCAGATGGGCTACCTGCTGGCCGACTACCTGTACCGCGCCCTCAACCTGAAACGCGTGGGCGTCATCCGGGCGAGCAACCGGTACGGCCGGTTCGGGGTCCGGAAGGTGGTCGACAGCAGCCGGCGCCTGGGCCATCCGATCATCCTGGAAATGGCCTACCCCGTGGGAAGTGAGGACTTCTCCCTCCAGTTGGACCGTCTGAAGCAGCTCGACGTCGACGCCATCGTCCACTGGGGCGACGCCGAGGACGGGGCGCCTATCCTCAACCAGATGCGGGCCATGGGCATGAAGCAGCCGTACTTCGCCTGCGACCGGTGTGTGTCCGATGCGTTCGCGAAGATCGCCGGCGGCAATGCCGAAGGGATGGCCTGCCCCTACCCCTGGAACCCCACGCGAAGCGATGGCAAGTACCAGGCGTTCCGCGAGAGCTTCCGGCAACGCTTCGGCGAAGAAGCCGAGACCTACGCCGCCCATGCCTACGACGGCATGAACATGCTCCTGTGGGCCGTCCAGGTCGCCGGGCTCAACCGGGCGAGGATCCGCGACGTCCTGGCCTACCGGACGGAGCCTTGGAAGGGCGTCACCGGCGACATCGTATTCAGTTCCGTCCTCGACGACATCGGGGACGTGTTTCTCGCCAAGCGGGAACGCGGCACATGGAAGTACTACTCTCGGCAGGACCTCGGCATCCCCAGGGGGCGCGCGGCTTCGGCCGAAGGTCAAGCCGCCGGTCCGCCGACCGGTGAAACGGGCCCTCGCGCCGGGCCTCTCGAAGGTCGTGACGAATAATGGCCTATCGCCCATGAAGTCAATCCGAACAGCGCACATGGCGGGCAGGATCTGCGGCGCAACGTTCGCGCTGGCTTGCCTTGCCGTGGCGGCAAGCGAGGAGGAGGCCGCGCCGGCTTTGTCCCCCGCCGGCGCCTTCTCCTACGCCAGGGAACACCCGGCCGGGTACGCGGGCCCGGGTCGCGAAGCCCCCGAACCCCTGGACTTGCAGGAGGTCCTCATCGGCTACCTGGGTCCCAGCGGCCCATCCGATCCGGAAGGCGGCGATATGTGGTGCGCCGCGCAGCTCGCCATCGAAGAGGCCAACCGTGAGGGCGGGTGCCGGGGGAAGCCGTTCCGCCTCGTCCCTGCCTGGTCTGACCGGTCCTGGTCCTCCGCAGCACCGCTGGTGGCCCGCCTGGCTTATGGCGACCGGGTGTGGGCGATCGTCGGGGGAATCGACGGCCCGTCGATCCACCTGGCTGAACAGGTGGCCGCCAAGGCGTGCCTGGTGCTGATCAATGCTGCCGCCACAGACAAGACGGTCAACCTGGCCAACGTGCCGTGGATGTTCTCTTGCGTTCCCGGGGACCATCTGCTGGCGCCCGTGCTCGCCGCGGGCATTTGCGGGCGCATCGGCAAGAAGCCCTTCCTGCTCGTGTCAACCGACGACCATGATGCCCACCTCTTTGCGGTGGAACTCACGAAGTGCCTTGCGGAGCGTCACGTGGTTCCCCGTCATCACATTGTGTACCAGCGGGGATTGCGGGACGTTGCCGAGTTGGCGGCACAGGTGGCGGGTTCGAAGGCCGAGGCCGTCGTCCTGGTGGCCGGAGCGCAGGACAGTGCGCGGCTGGTCTCTGCCTTCCGCGCCGCAGGGTTCGCAGGGCAGATCCACGGGGGCCCCGCCATGGGCCGCCGACGGTTCGTCGAGGATGCCGGTCGGGCGGCCGAAGGGGTGGTCTTTCCGCTTCTCTACCAACCCCAAGCGGCGCCGGCAGGATTCGCCAGGACGTTCCACGTCCGGTTCGGACGACCGCCGGATTTTGCCGCGGCGTACACCTATGATGCCGTCCGACTGGTTGTCGCCGCCATTGACAGGGCAGGCCTGAACCGCGCTCGGATTGGGGATGCGGTACGGGCCCTCTCCCCCTGGACGGGCGTGACAGGCCCCATGAAATGGGATCCGCTCGGAAGCAACGTGCGGGACGTCCGTCTCGGGACGATCCGCGACGGCGCCGTGGTGCCCGTCGAGACGACGGACGCGGCGTGCGACGCCGGCGGGGTTCGCTGAGAAAGGCCCTGGAACTGGATCAGGCCTTCCGTGCCTGGCGCCAGTCCGGCACAAAGGCCGGCCAGTACCAGGGTCAGACGTCCCTTGCGGTGGCGCACGGCTGTGGCTCACTCCTGGTGTTGCGGATCCTTTGGCCCCCCCTTGGTCTTCACGTTGCCGGGCCCGGCATCGAGGGCCCGCCGCAGCGCCTCGCGGGCGCCGTCAAGGTCTCCGTTGCGGCGACACGCCTCGCCGAGCAGGTTTCGGAAGGCCTCCTCCGCGGCATCCAGTCGCCGCAATCGGACAAGCATGGACCCCATATTCCCATGGTAGTAGGCGGCGTTTCCTGGATCGATCTGCCTGAGTTGCTCGCAGAGCTCCAGGGCCTCCGGCAGGCGTCCGCTCCGCCGGCACAGATCGGCGAGCGCCTGGCGGCACGGCCTGTCTTTCGGGTCGAGCGAGGCTGCCCTTCGCCAGTGTCCCTCCGCCTCTTTCGGCCTCAGATGGGCGGCGCAGAAGGTCCCGGCGTCAACGTGGATCCAGGCCAGCACGAGAATGATATCCGGCCGCTCGTCCGGTCCTCGCAACAGTCCCTCGTTCGCCTGCTCTTCCCGATCGCGCAGCCCCTGGAACTTCTCCATGTATTCGCGGGCCTTGTCGGTTTGTCCGAGTCTTGTGCAAACGGACGCGAGTCCGTAGTAGGGCTCGGAGGACTCGGGCTCGGTCTCGATCGCCTTCTGGTAGCACTGTGCCGCCTTCTCGTGTTCCCTCTGCTGGAAGTACGCCTGCCCGAGCAGGAAGTGGTAATGACTGCTGCGGGGGGAGTGCTGGATCTCCTTCTCCAGTGCGGCGGCGGCTTCCTGCGTTCTCCCCATCTTCAGGAGGACCTCGGCGGGAAGGCCGTAAACGCCGGGCAGAGCCGGGTTGATCTCTTGCGCCTTCCGCCACAGTTCCAGGGCCTTCTCGGAATCCCCCTTCATCTCGGCGATCCGGGCCAGCCCGAGATAGGCCTTGACCTCCGCGGGATTCTGCTCGAGGCACTTCTGCCACCACGTCGCCGCCTCGGTGCTGTCGCCGAGCCACCTGTGGAGCTTCCCCATCAGGGCCATGGCCCCCGTATCTCCCGGGAAATCCTGCATCAGTTGGCGGATGACCCCGAAGGCTTCTTCCTTCAGGGCTTCTGTGGTCGTGGCCGGCGCGCCTGACGGTTGGGGTTGGCTCGCAGACTGCCCGGGCGGCGGGGCGGAAGGCTCCAGCGGAGTTCCGCCAGCTTGAGGGGGTTCCTTCCGGCGCCCGTTCGGCGCCCCTTGCGGCTCGGCGCCCGGCCACCACGATGGCCCCGCGACCATAAGAACCGCAATGGCGCTGCAGACGAGGACCCCCGCCGCCACAAGAACCCATAGCCGTCGCGTGCGCGATGGAGGGGGCCGGACGGTGGGAGGGCTCGCCTGGTCCTCCGGGCCTTTTGCAGAGCGGTCATGCACGGCTGTGCCTCACTCCTGCTCTTGAGGATCCTGTGGCCCCCCTTTAGTCTTCACGGTGCCGGGCCAGGCATCGAGGGCCCGCCGCAGCGCCTCGCGGGCGCCGTCAAGGTCTCCGTTGCGGCGGCACGCCTCGGCGAGAAGGGAGTAGTTCGGCGCCGTCGGCTCCAAGGCGACGAGTTTCTGCGCCAGCGCCTGAGCCTCGGGGAGTTTCTGATTCCGCAGCAGCAGCAGTCGAACCAGGTTGTGGTGCACCCGCGGGGCCGTCGGCGCCAGTTCCAGGGCCTTCCGGAAGGCCTCCTCTGCGGCCTCCAATCGCTGCAACCCGATAAGCACGATGCCCGTGTCCAGGTGATGGGTCGCGGCGTTTCCCGGATCGATCTGCCTGAGTTGCTCGTAGAGCTCCAGGGCCTCCGGCAGGCGTCCGCTCCGCCGGTACAGACCGGCGAGCGCCCGTCGGCACGGCCTGTTCCTTGGTTCGAGCACGGCCGCCCGCAGCCAGTGTGCCTCGGCCTCTTTCGTCCTGAGACGGGAGGCATAGAAGTTGCCCGCCTCAACGTGGGTCTCGGACAAGATGAGAAGCACCAGGAGCCGCTCATCGGCTCCTCGCTTGACTTTGCTCTTGGCCTGCTCTTCTTGGTCCCGCAGCGTCTTGAACTTGTCCATGTATTCGCGGGCCTTGTCGGCTTGGCCGAGTCTGGCGCAGGCGGACGCGAGTCCATAGTAGGGCTGGGAGGACTGGGGCTCGATCACGATCGCCTTCTGGTAGCACTGCGCCGCCTTCTCGTGTTCGCTCTGCTGGAAGTAGGCCAGCCCGAGCAGGAAGTGGTACTTACCTCTGTTGGGAGAGAGCCTGACCTCCTTTTCCAGCGCGGCGGCGGCTTCCTGCGGTTTCCCCATATCCAGGAGCACCTCGGCGACGGCGCCGCAAACGCCGCGCAGATTCGGGTCGACCTCCTGCGCCTTCCGCCACAGTTCCAGGGCTTTCTCGCGATCGCCCTTCGCTTCGGCGACCATGGCCAGCCCGTGATAGGCATTGGCTTGCCGGGGGTTCAGCTCAATGCACTTCTGCCACCACGTCGCCGCCTCGGGGGTCTCGCCGAGCCGCATGTGGACGTTCGCCATCAGGCCCATGGCCCCCGTATCTCCCGGGTAATCCTGCATCAGTTGGCGGATGGTCCCGAAGGCTTCTTCCTTCAGGGCTTCTGTGGTCGTGGCCGGCGCGCCTGGCGGTTGGGGTTGGCTCGCAGACTGCCCGGGCGGCGGGGCGGAAGGCTCCAGCGGAGTT
>JAPLML010000460.1 GCA_026387055.1 Planctomycetota bacterium
GATTGGACGGCGCAAGGCGCGCGTGAAGTCCTTCAACTCGCCCGGCGGTACGGAACGAGCGTCCTCCGCAACGCCCTTGCGCTCGCGGCGGCGATGAAGATCGAGGACGGCAACGCGGGCCTCTGAAGCGCGGTGTTCTCCGTCAACAGGGCGTCGCCATCTTTCGCTCCAACGGGGCGGCGGATTGTAGCCACGGGTGGAGCGGCGGGGCCGCTCCGCGGCCCGACGCGGAACCCGTGGAAAGCCCGAGGAATGCAAGGTGCCGGCCGGGACTTTCAAGAACTGCCTCCGCACGCGCGAGTCCAGCGCGCTGGAAAGCGGCTCGGAGGAGAAACTGTTCGCGCCCGGCGTGGGCCTGCTCAAGGACGGCGGGTTCGTCCTGGCGAAGGTCGAGAAACCGAAGCCGTAGCGCCGCACGTTTGCGGCCTGAACCGCGAACTGGCAATCGGAAGCGACGAACCGTATCCGAAGTCGCCATCCTGGCCCGGCACGGGCAGGTCTTGTCGCTTGTTCCTGCGCCCGGCAGTAACACGTTGTGCAGGGTCGTGCGATTCAGTATTGCGTCTCGGAACTCCCCTGCCATACACGTGCAGAATGCGGTTGCCCAAAACGTCGAACCCCACGAGGGGACGTTGGCTGGCCTGGTCTACGCCGTCACCAGCAACGGCGGCGGCGTACCGAGAGTCCTGAACCATGAGTTGGAGCAGGCATTTGGGGTCGCCATGAGCACGGTCTACACAGGGGCGGCAGCTCTCCGGACGGTCACTTCCCCGAGGGGCGAGCCGCCTTCGCCGCCGGGGCCGCGCCGCTCATCGACGTCAGGTAGATCTCCACGCGCCGGTTCCTGGCCTTGCCTTCGGGCGAGCGGTTGTCCGCGATCGGGGCGCTCTGGCCTTGGCCCTGGGTCACGATGCGGCCGGAGTCGATGCCGCCGGACTTGAGGATCGCGGCCACGGCCTCGGCCCGGGCCTCGCTCAGGCCCATGTTGTCCGGCGACTTGCCGAGGCTCTTGAGGCGGGCGATCGTGTCCGCCTTGCGGACGCGATCGCTGTCCGTGTGGCCGACGATGGTCAGCCTGCGGTCGCTCACCTGGTCGTCACTCAGGATCTGCGCGAGTTTTCCGAGGGCGGCCCGGGCGCCCGGTTTCACGACGGCCGAGCCGGAGTCAAAGGTGATGTCCGAGCTAAAACGGAACAGGCCCGTCTCCTTGTCGAACACGAAGAGGCCCGGGTACTTCTCGCCCAGGTCCTCAATCGCCTTGACGACCGCCGGCGGCAGCGCGGCCGACTTGGCCGGCGGAGGAGTCGGAACTGCCGGGGGCGGGGGGGGGAGCGGCTCCTCCACGGCCTTCGGGGCCGGCCGGGCCGGCGGAGGCGCAGGCTCCTTCTCGGGAGCTGCAGGCGGAGGCGCCTCGACCATGATGTCCCGGGAGGGTTGGGAGAAACAGAAGCACCCCGGCGCCACCATGCAGACCAACAGCAAGGTCCCCAGCACCACGCCTCCCGCCACGAACCTGTGCATGACCGTCTCCTTTCCTCGGTGAGCCGACAGGCGAGCCCGAGAAGAAACCCCGGCCGAGTCCGCCGAACGTTTCCCAGGCCGACCCCGACTGCGAATCCGATGCTACCCCCTATTGTAAACCTTCGGCGTTCGCCAGCAATCGCAATCTTGACTCGCCGGTCCGGGCCCGGCGCCCGCAGGGCGGGCCGCGAAGGCCCGGCCCCTCGCAGTCAACGGCGGGGCGGCGGCGTCTTCGGGGCCGGCGGACCGACGACCTCGTTGAGCACCTTGCGGTAGTTGTCCGGATTGTAATCCACCACCCACCGTTTCTTCTCCCGCCCGCCGACGAAGAGGACCACCGTCGGGAACAGGCCGATGCGGTATCGCTTCCAGAGCGTCCGGGAGAGGACCTTGTGCCAGGTGTTGACCAGTTCGAACCTGGCGAAGATCACCCGGTCCTGGTACTCGTCGATCAGCGGCTCCATGCGCGAATCCATGAACATGCACCACACGCATCCCCCCTTGCCGAACTCCAGCACGACCGGTCGGTCGGCCTTGAGGACCTGCTCCTCGAACGCGATCTCGTTCCCGATGGTCTTGAGCCGGCTGGGGCCGCACCCAGCGGCCGCGAGGGCCAGGATGACCCCCGCCAGGAGGCCCGCCGCCGGCGCCGCGGGCCGCCGCCCCGTACGGTTGGCGGGCCCGCGGGCATCGGGCGGCGTCCTGGGAGGCACCCCGACCGGGTGCGTGTTCGCGCCGTGCCGCATGCGTCTTCCTCCCTTTGGAGACGTCCATTTCCGGTCCCTCCGGCCGGTGCCGCCGGGACCGCTCATTTCTTGCCCGCTTCGGGCGGGCCGTGGAAGATCCTGGGCCTGTAAGTGGGATAGTCGAAATCCGGGCTCTCGACCAGCCCGTGGCACGCCATGCACAGGCGGGCGTTGATGTCCCGGTGCGGCTCGGTCTTGACGTTCTGGTCGTGGTGCGTGGACAGCACGGGGTGGCAGGCCTGACACGTCACGCGGGCCAAGCCGGGCGTTTCGTCCATCGAGATAAAGCCGCCCTCGCGGCCATAGCCCATCGTGTGGCACAGGATGCACTCGGGGTCCTCGTGCCGTCCCTTGCGCTTGATCGAGGCGTAGGCGTGGGCGTGCCGCGTGGAGAGCCATTGCCTGTGCTCCTTCTCATGGCACTTCGCGCACGCCTCGGCGGACTCGTAGGCCGCCGGCTGGGCGGGCAAGGCCCACTCGGGCGGCGCCTCGCCCTTGGCTTTCCGGACGTACTGCCAGTACAGGGCCATCACCCACGGGCTGTCGCGGACGGCGCGTTCCGAGAGCCCCATCATGGCCGTCGTCGTCCCGAGGTCGCCGTCCGGCCCGCGCTCGAACGTGAGGGCCCCCAGCATGCGCCCGATGGGGCCGGTGGCCACGATCGTGGCGCCGCCGACCTTCACGGGCTTGCGAAAAATGGCGTCGTCGTGGCCGCTGACCACGACCTGGATGCCCGGTACGCTCCTCGCCAGTTCCTGCGTGTCCGCCATGGGCTGGTGCGACAGGGCGATGATCACGTCGCAGCCGGCCAACTCGCGGACCTCCCGCCGGGCGGCCTCGAGGGGCGGCTCGACCTTCAGGCCCTGGCGCCACTCGCGCGGCGGGAAGCCGTAGGCCTGATCGGCGATCACCGCGAAGATGCCGATGCGGCGGCCGCCGGCGACGCGGACCACGTGCGGCGGAAAGACGAGGTTCCCCGCCTCGTCGCGAACGTTGGCGCAGAGGAGCGGCAACCGGTACTCGCTTGCCAGAGACCGGAGCCGCGACACGCCCAGTGCGAATTCCTGGTCGCCCAGGGCGACGGCGTCGTACTTCGCGCGGCCCAGCGCCATGGCCAGGTACGTCACCTTCAGGGCGTTCGGGCGCTCGGGGAACATGTCGCCGGCATCGACGACCACCACGTCGGGCCGCACGCGGCGATACTTGTCGATGATCGTCTGCCGCTTGGCGAAGCCGCCGCTGGGATTCGTCGGACATCCGCACGAGGACAGAACGCCCTGGTTGTCGGCCGAGAAGAGGACCGTCAGGGCGCCCCGCCGGACGGGCTGAATCGACCGTTCCACCGGCGATTCGCAGCCCGCCAGCAGCACGCCCACCACGACCGCTGCTCCGGCCAGGGCCAACGCCCCGCCCGGCGTCAGCCGGCGCCGCGCGGCCAGGCGCCCGCGGGGACGCCCCTCAGGCGTATGCCCCCGCCCCGACCGTGGGGGGCGAACGGCCCGCGACACGCGACGATTGCTCCGGTTACGCATCTCCACCCACAAGCGAAGGCCGGGCGACAGGGAGCCCATGCACGGCGTAGACCCTTATCTCGCCAAGGCCCGCGCTCTCGGTCCCCGGCCGTACGGCGTCCACGGTGAAGCGGACCCACCGGACGGTCCTGGCGGGAAACGTGACGGCCGTCCCCGCCTGGCCGTCGTTCCGGAGCTTGCCGACAGGCATCGAAGAGCCGTCGCTGAAAGCAAGCGTGCCGGCGACCACCTGGTCCTTCGCGGAGGCCCGGTCGTAGAGAACCACCTGGGGAGTTCCGGACACGACAGACGCCGCGGCCGCCCCACCGGCCCCTGCTCATCCTCCAGTGCCATCACCAGGTCTTGCTTGTAAAGGTCGATGCCGATGTAATACATGTCGTGCTCCTTGTCCACAGGGCGTTAGAGGGTTCAAAGGCAAGCCCATTCTAGCCCCTGTGGCAAGGGGCCGCACTACGCGTGCGGCCACATGGCACGGTTATAATATCACAATACTTATCTCCGTTTGCGTTTGCGGCCGGCGGAGCGGACTTGGGTCGGTGGAGGGGGCGGGCAAGGATAGTCTCCAGGCCCGCCACGAACCCTCCAATCGCCCAGCGGACGGCCCGTCCGAAGGTGACTGCGAAACGCCGCCTCCTCGTCCTCCTCCTCGGAGAGCAGCCGCCGCCAGTCCCCCCTCACCTCGGCCGCCAGCGGCCCCCCGCCGCGATCAACGCATCCCCCCGGCCCGAACCGTGCGGCGCCGCGCGAGCCGCGGCGACCCCGCCTCGGCCAGGCGGCGATTACCCTCACCCGGCTTCGCCACCCTCTCCCATAAAGGGAGAGGGTTGACGCTAAACACGTACAGGGCAGGGGCCCCGCTCCGCCTGCCGGAAGAAGGAGGGAGAGCGTCCGGCCGCCGGAGAGGCCGGGGCCGGCATCACTTCTCGCCGATCATCTCAAGACGCTTGCGGGCCTCGCGCTTGCCGAGGCGGCGAATCGACGCCAGGCCCGCCAGTTGCCTCTGTCGCGGCCGCGACTTGCCGGACTCCCAGGAGTAGACCGTCAGCGCCGAGACGCCGACGAGCCTGCCAAAGTCCTTCGCCGAAAGGCCGAGGCGGGCGCGCTGAGCCTTGACGCTTCGCGCGGAGAATCGCACCCGCCTGACCTCTTGAGGAGCAGGCGGGCTTGCGACCCGACGCCGTTCCTGCTTCTCCAGGAAGGCCACGGTTCGGGCCAGGGCGGCCACCTGGCGCTTGAGGGCGGCAAGGTCGCGCCGATGCCGGGTCGTGAGCCGCCGCGTCTTCCCGGTCTGGGTCCTGATCTCGCGGCGGGCCAGTCGACGGATACTCTCATTCAAGAGGCTGAGCAGGTTAGGCATCTTTTCGCTCCTTTTGCGGGGCAAGCACCCTTTCACTGTTGGTCCAGTAAGTGTCAATCATGCCGAGAAAGCCAGGGAGAGGCAAGCATCTTCTTGGGGTCGGCCTGGGCCGCCTGCGCCGCTGCCGCCGCGGGGGGGGGTACGATGTCCGGGGCGCTTCCCGGAAATCCGGGTAGGGAAACTCGCCTTTGGCTGCCGATGTAGTATAATGACTCGTCCGACCGAGGACGGGGTGTGCCTCCTGTCAGCAAAGGCGGGAGCGAGAAACACCCAATGGGTTCTCCGATCATCACGCGTCCTCGGATCGCGGCTTCCGTGCGTCTTGTGTGCATCTCCGTCAGATCATGCGGTTGCAGCCGGCACCTTCGGGTTTGAGAAGGAAAGGTGCTAGAGTGAGCAGGGCCTGTCTGCCCCAGGGCCACAGGCTTTCAGTCCAATGGCCGCTCTTGGCGGCCGTGGTGCTGGGGGGACTTATCGTGCCCTTTTCGGCCGCGGCTGCCCAGGCCCCCCTCCCACCAAGCGTTCGACTTGACACGCCCTTTGTGGTCACGCAGATGCCTGCGGGCACGGACCTGGAGGGGCGGGCTCCCGTGGCGGGAGGCATGTTACGCGCGCCCTACGGAGACCGTGCACGTCTCGTGATTGTTTTCCCGGACGGATCCACACGCGTTCTGAGCGACGGGTTCCACAGCGCCTGCGACCCGGACATCTCCTTCGACGGCAAGCGCATTCTCCTGGCGGGCAAGAGGGCGGCGGGGGACCCCTGGGATATCTTCGAGATAGCGGTCGACGGTTCGAGCGTCAGGCAGATCACCAAGGGACTGGGAGATTGCCGTTATCCCGGCTACCAGTCCACGCTTTACACGATCACTTCCTCCGAGCCGTGGTACCAGATCACGTTCGTGGTCGCGGATGCGAGCGCGCAGAACGAGTGCGGCGGCGCCCCCGTGACGAGTCTCTACTCCTGCAAGCCCGATGGGACGGCGGTTCGGCGCCTGACCTATAACCTCTCGAGCGACATGGATCCCACGATGATGGCGGACGGGCGATTGCTGTTCGCGAGTTGGCGGCGTGCGACGCTGGAGGGCGGGTTGCTGGGACGCATCGGGCTGTTGGCGGTCCAGGTCGACGGCATGGATTGCTCCGCCTTCCTGATCAACGGAGGAAAGCGGGTCAAGCACATGCCTTGCGTCACGACGGGCGGCCTGGCCGTGTTCGTGGAAGCCGATCAGGTGCCGTGGGACGGGGCGGGAGTGCTTTCCTGCGTGGCCCTGCGGCGGCCCCTCCATTCGTACCGGCCGATCACCAACGAGTCGGATGGTTTCTTTCATTCGCCGGCGCCGCTTCCTGATGGAAGGATACTCGTCTCCCGGCGGCCGCCCCGGGGCAGCGGCACGCACGGCGTGTATCGGCTTGATCCGCTGTCGAAGCGAATCGAGCTTGTGTTCGAGGATTCGCGGTATCACAACATCCAGGCCAAGGCGATCTGTGCCCGGCCCGAGCCGGATGGCCGGTCAAGCGTGGTTTCCGAGGAGGACCCGCACGGCAAGTTCTTCTGTTTGGATGTCTATCAGTCGGATGTGAAGGAGCCCGGCGGGCTGCCTCGCGGGAC
>JAPLML010000658.1 GCA_026387055.1 Planctomycetota bacterium
CGTCCGCCTTGGGCGATTATGCCTGGTGGGACGGGAATAGTGCCAAGACAATGCACCCTGTGGGCCAGAAGAAGCCGAACTCATGGGGCCTGTACGATATGCACGGAAACGTCTGGGAATGGTGCGCGGATTGGTATGGAGAATACCCGGCAGGTCCCGCCACGGATCCGTCCGGTCCCGCCACCGGCGACCGCCGGGTGTTGCGCGGGGGGGCGTGGGACCTCAACGTTACCGGCGGCTTTCGATGCGCGTGTCGCGGCAACGGCGCCCCGTCGTCCCGCGGCAACTACGTTGGTTTTCGTTGTGCCATGACTCTTCCTTGACCTTTGCCCTTTGGCTGCTTTACGCTTTGCTTTTGCCAGGGCCATACTATCCGCCGTCAGACGTACTCCTTGTCGATCCGCACCTGGCCGCAGTCGAGGCACTGGCGGTGTCCTGCGTTCCCGTGGCCGCCAGGGCCGCGACGTTGGCCCGGGGGGCGTCGATGCTGGGCAGGGCGTCCATACTGCTGGTGCGTGGGCGGTGCCAGATAGTACTGGCAAAGGCCGAATTCACTTTGTACGCTTCCGGGTGACGTACAGGTCGAGTTCCAAGCGGGTCAGTCATGCGGCGTCGGGGGGCACTTCCATTGCGGCAAGCGCATGACACCCTGAGGCCGGCCGACGGGGGCGTGTCCGACGCCCCGGCCGAGCATGAACCGGAGGTGTTTCTGTGTCGGTCGTCGATGAGAAACCGCCAGCCCGCCCCCTCTTCCGGAAACTGGCGATCGGCCTAGCCGTCGTCTGCTTCCTTCTGGCGATAGTGTTCGGGTTTGCCCCAATCGAAGGAGGGTGGCTCTTCGTGGTGGTTTGCCTGTTCATGGGATTCATGATGGCCACGATCGGTGGGACGGGTTACTGGCCGCCGAGGCCCAAACGGTAGCCGGCCAGTGCGCCTAACACCCTGGTCAAGTCCCGGTGGCACTGACCGTCCTGAGGGTCGGCCTGCGCAGGCGAATCTCGGGCAGCCGGTCCAGGGCCGCCCGCTCGTCGCCGATGAGCGTGTGCGTATAGTGGTCCATCGTCAGGACAATTGTCGAGTGCCGCGCGAGGCTCTTGGCCACGGCTGGCACCACGCCCGACCGGGCCAGCCGCGTGATAAACGTGTGCCGCAGGGCGTGGAAGTCCACCACGCGGCCCGAGCCGTCGGCGTATCGTCCTATGACCAAACCACCACCATCGACTGGTTAAACGTCATGGTCGAGTTCGACTGGGAATACAAGGCGTAGTCTGCCCTCGACCTCGGCGGTGCGCCAGACTACGCCAACACATCTACAGCCCTGGTGGCTGATGGGGGCCGCGCGACTTACGACGACGCCGAACGGCAGCGAAGCAGCGCCAAAGCGCCGCCGAGGGCCAGCAGCGACAGCGTGGCGGGCTCAGGAACCGGGGTCAGCAGGAAGGCTGTTTGATTGCCAGAAGCATCGATTCCCCTGCCCACGATCTAGCCGTTGTCGTTAAGCGGGGTGATCAAGGTGCAAAGCTGGAACTTGTCGTCACCTGGCACGACAGCCGGAAGCACCTGCCCATCGTCACGTTGAGGCGCGCGGCG
>JAPLML010000704.1 GCA_026387055.1 Planctomycetota bacterium
GGCATCGGCTTCATCCACCAGGAGCTGAACGTCCTCGACAACCTCGACGCGGCCGGCAACGTCTTCCTGGGCCGCGAGCCCGTCTGGTGCGGCCCCTTGCGGCTCATCAACCGCCGCGCGATCTTCTCGCGGGCCGAGACGTACCTGGCGCGCCTCGGGCTGGACATCGCCGGGAGCACGCCGCTGGGGGACCTCTCGCTCGCCCATCAGCAGATGGTCGAGATCGCCAAGGCCCTCTCGCAGGATGCGAAGCTCATCATCATGGACGAGCCCACCAGTTCGCTCACCCTCTCGGAGACCGACCGGCTCCTGGCGACCGTCCGCGACCTGCGGTCGCAGGGCGTGAGCGTGATCTTCATCTCGCACCGCTTGGCCGAGGTCGCCCAGATCGCCGACCGCGTGGTCGTTCTGCGCGACGGGCGAAACGCGGGGAACCTCTCGCGAGATCAGATCAACCACCAGGCGATGGTCCGCCTCATGGTCGGCCGCGACCTTCAGGACTGGTACGTCCACGGCGCGGGCCGAGTCCAGCCGGGGTACTTCCGGGTGCGCGGCCTGCGGACCCGCGCCCATCCGCACTGCGAGGTCAGCTTCGACGTGGGCCGCGGCGAGGTGCTCGGCCTGGCCGGCCTCGTGGGGGCGGGGCGGTCGGAGGTGGCCCAGGCGATCTTCGGGGTCGATCCTCCAGTGGCGGGCGAGGTCCTTCTCGACGGCCGGCCCGTCCGCATCCGCCATGCCCGCGACGCGATCAACGCCGGCATCTACCTGGTGCCCGAGGACCGCCGCAAGACCGGCCTCATCACCGAGATGACCGTGCGCGAGAACGTCACGCTGCCGGGCCTGTGGCGGTACACGGTGGCGGGCTGGATCCGCCGGGCGAAGGAGACCGTCGCCGCCGCGGCGCAGTGCGAGGCCCTGCGCGTCAAGACCCCCTCGACCGAGACCCAGGTGCTGAACTTGAGCGGCGGGACACAGCAGAAGGTGGTCCTCGCGAAGTGGCTGGCCCTCGCGCCGAAGGTGCTCATCTTCGACGAGCCGACGCGCGGCATCGACGTGGGCGCGAAGGCCGAGATTTACCGGCTCATGCGCGACCTGGCGGCCGCCGGCGTCGCCATCGTCATGATCTCCAGCGACATGGAGGAGGTCCTGGGCGTGAGCGACCGCGTGGCCGTCATGCACGAGGGGGCCCTCACCGGCATCCTCGAGCGCGCGGCGTGCACCGAGGAGGCGATCATGCACCTGGCTGTCGGCGCGGGCGAGGGACGCGTGTCCAGCACGCCATAGCTATTGTGTGCGCGGCGGGTCTCCGCACGTGTTTAGCGTGGGTGGCACGGTCACGCGCCGTTGCGTGACCGTGCTAGCTCCCCCCCGTGACCATGCACGGCCACGCAACAGCGCGTGGCCGTGCCACCCGGCAATCAGGCCTGACGCTAAACACGTACGGGTCTCCTGACCCCGCCGCGCAAACGGCCGTTCATGAATCGCTCGGACTGGACAGACAAAGGCAAGCGTGTATGAAGAAGGAACTCGGCATCTTCGTGCTGCTGGTGCTCGTGTGCGCCGCCATCGGGATCAAGGACCCGGGGTACCTCGCCGGTGCGAACCTCCAGAACCAGTTGCGCCTGATCGGCCTGTACGGCATCTTCAGCATCGGCATGGGCCTTGTGATCATCACGGGCGGGATCGACCTTTCCGTCGGGTCGCTCTTTGCGCTCCAGGGCGTGCTCCTGTCGATGATGCTCCGCGACTGGCATTGGGCCTGGCCGGCGGCGGTCCTGGCGGTCATCGTCGGCACGATGGTGCTGGGGGCGGGGCACGGGTTCCTGATTACGCGCGTCAGGCTCCAGCCGTTCATCGTTACGCTGTGCGGACTGCTCATCTACCGCGGCGCCGCCCGGTTTGTCGCCAATGACGAGGCCAAGGGGTTCGGCACCGGGGGCTACGGCATGCTGCGCGACCTGGCGACCGGCAGCGTCCTCGGAGTGCCGATGCCTTTCCTCTTGCTCGTGGGGGTCGCCGTCGTCATGTGGGTGGTGCTGCACCGCTCGGTCTACGGCCGGTACCTCTTTGCGGTGGGCCGCAACGAGGATGCGGCGCGGTACTCCGGCATCAACAGCCGCCGGATCATCGCGAGCGCCTACGTGGTGTCGGCGGCGCTGACGGGCGTCTCCGGGATTCTCATCGCGTTCTACACCAACTCCATCTCGCCGTCGGGCCACGGCAGTTTTTTCGAGCTCTACGGCATCGCGGCGGCGGTGCTCGGCGGGTGCAGCCTGCGGGGCGGGGAGGGATCGGTCCTGGGCATCGTGATCGGCACGGCCGTGCTCCAGATGATCCAGAACCTGGTGAACCTGCTGGGCATCGAGTCGTCGCTGAACTTCGCGGTGATGGGGGCGGTGATCCTGATGGGCGTGCTCGTGGACCAGGTCCTGGTCCAGCGCCGGAAGAACCGGCCGGCGAAAACGTAGGCCGGGGCAACGCCGCGGCGTTCCGTCTATCGCTTAGGTGCCGGCACGGCGACGAACGATTGCCGTGGCCGGTTTTCACGTGCCACGGGTTGCCCTCAACTCGTGGTTATTATGGCCGTACTTCTATATGGCGTAGGTCCGGTTGCCATGGAACGCGCCCAGCAAGCTGGGCGGCTAAATGGCGATTGTCGCTGCCGTTCGCTGTTCAATCCGCAATGCGCAATTCGCAATCCGCAATTCCTACGCGGTCGCCTCGCCACGGCGAGTCTTCGACTTCGGCTCCCCGCTAAACGGGCGCTGATTTCATGCTTTTATCAATGTAATCTTTATTCCACCCCTGGTCCCTGTTCCCCGTTCCCTGTTCCCGCCTTTATCCTTTGAGGTCCGCCGGCTTCACGCCCTTCTTGTGCTTGCCGAACCCGATCGGCGTGGGCTTGTACTCGCCCACGAAATCCACCTTCGCCCGGTCCGGGATCTTGTCTTCCATCCCCACGCACCAGTAGGCGGCGTTGGCGAGAAGGCGCCGGAACCCCTCGCTCGCGAGGTCCCCGTTGTGCCCCATCGTGGTCGTGAACACGCGGGCCGCCTTGCCGGCGGCGCCGGTAAAGGTCTTGATCCACGCGACCGGCACGGGCTTCTTCTGCGTGTTGACCTCGTCCTTCGGGTTCATACCCTTCAGGACTTCGCCCAGGATGACGGGCTTGGAGTCCCCCGGCAGCGTGGTGATGGAGTAGACGTCCGACGGCCCCCAGATGTCCTCGCACCCCTTGACGATGGGAGAGTTCTCCATCCCCGGCGCGACCACGCCGCGCGTGCTCTCCTGCCCGTGGGCCCCGTAGTGGTTGATCCACGTCTCGCCGAGCACGAGCCGCCCGAACCCGCCGGCGGGGTCCTTGCTCTGGAAGCTGTACTTGGCGTACGGGCTGTCCTTGTGCTTGCCGTAGTTGAAGGAGTGTGTGGCGGTCCGCAGGCCCATCATCGGCTTGCCGGAATTCATGTAATCCACGATATACTTCATCTGCTCGTCCGGAAGCTCGCGGAAGCGGCAGAAGATGATCATGAGGTCGGCCGTCTGGAGGGCCTCGAGGCCGGGGATGTTGTCGAGCGTTCCCGGGTCGATCTCCCCCGTCTCTCGGTTGATGGGGAAGAGCACCGTGCACTTGAAGCCGTGGTGCGTCGCGAGGATCTTCGCCAGCGGCGGCATCACCTCCTCGGAGCGGTACTCGTCGTCGCCCGTCACGAAGACGATGTGCTTGCCCTTGCCGGGGCCGTCCTTGCCCTCGAAGACGATCCAGGGGTCCTCGGCCCGAAGCTGCCCGGCCAGCGGCCAGCCCAGGCTCATCAGGGCCAGCGCCCCAAGTCCCAACAGACACGCGATGCTCTGCATAGCTTGCCCCTTTCCGATCCGGCGGCGGATTCCGTTCTCCCCTTGTACCGGCGGCCGCACCGTGGTATCTAACACCGGCGACGGGTAGGAATGCAAGAGGAAAGCCTATGGCCCATCGGAAGTCTCCGTCATCGGGCGGCGCGAGCGGCTCCTCCAGGGGGTGGCACGGCCACGCGCTTTACTTCGCCCCCGGTGAATCACCGGGGGTTAATTACCGTGCCTTGTCGAACGCCATGCACGGCCACCCAACCGCGGGTGACCGTGCCACCCTCCCGCCAACGGCGGCCCTGATCGTCCGTCGGATCATGATGATCGTCACCTTGGCCTTACTCACCTGTGCCACCGCCTTCGCCGCCGAGGGCGACTGGCCGCGCTTCCGCGGGCCCAACGGCACGGGCATCAGCCCCGCCGCCACCGTGCCGGTCAAGTGGACCGAGAGCGATTATAACTGGAAGGTCACGCTCCCCGGCCCCGGTCACTCCTCCCCCGTCCTCTGGGGCGAGAAGATCTTCCTGACCTGCGCCGACCCCAAGACCGCCAAGCGGATGATCCTGTGCCTCAAGACCACGGACGGCAGCGTCCTCTGGCAGCGCGACTATCCGTCGAAGCTGTATGACCAGCATCAGGACAACTGTTACGCCACCTCCACTCCTGCCGCCGACGCCGACCGCGTCTATGTCACGTGGACGGTGCCCGACGAGGTGATCCTGCTGGCCCTGGACCATAGCGGCGCCGAGAAGTGGCGGCGGGGGCTCGGGCCCATCGTCGCCAAGCACGGCAGCGGCCAGTCGCCGATCGTGCATGAGGACCTCGTCATCCTCGCCAACGACCAGGAGGACCTGGCCCGCATGGTTGGCGCCGGCCGCGCGGCCGGAAAGAGTTTCATCGTGGCGGTTGACCGCACGAGCGGCCAGACGCGCTGGCAGCTCGACCGCCGGACCGCCCTGGCCCCGTACTCCACCCCGTGCGTCTACCAGGCGGAGGGCGGCCCGCCGGAGCTCATCTTCACGAGCACCGCTCACGGCATTACCGCCGTCGACCCGCGCACCGGCAGGGTCAACTGGGAGATGGAGAAGGTGTTCCTCGACCGCTGCGTCGGCTCGCCGGTCTTCGGCCCCGGCCTCGTGATCGCCTCCTACGGGTACGGGGCGAGGGGGTCGCTCCTGGTGGCCGTGCGGCCGGGGTCGCGCGAGAAGAACGTCGAGCCGCAGCTGGCGTGGGACATGAAGAAGTCCGTGCCCCTCGTGCCCACGCCCATCGTCAAGGACGGCCGCCTGTTCTGCTGGGCCGACGACGGCACGGTCACGTGCATGAATGTTTCGACAGGCGAGCCACTGTGGCGCGAGCGGGTGGGCGGCCAGTTCTACGGCTCGCCCGTCTGGGTCGCCGGGCGCCTCTACGCGATCGCGAGGAACGGCGACGTGGTCGTCATCGCCGCCTCAGACACGTTCGAGCCCCTCGCCCGCATGCCCCTGGGCGAACCCAGCTTCTCCACCCCCGCCGTCTCCGGCGGCGTCATGTACCTAAGGACCGCCACGCACCTGGTCTCGGTGGGCGGGAAGAAGTAGAACAACCGCACCACTTTGCGCGGCGGGTCTCTCGCCACGGCGAGTCTTCGACCTGACCCGCCGCGTGGGTGGGTTTACCGGCTGTGCGGTGCATCACTCGGCGGGCGTGGTATCGAAGATGCGCCGGTGAGGAAAGAGGTGAATTGGGTACTAAATTGGGTACGATGGGGAAGAAATGAGGTCAGGCGCCTTCTCGCGACAAAGCCCGTTTTCGGGCGCGAAGCAGAGAAAGGCACCTGACACCTTCTCCGTGGCGCAGCGCCCGTCAAGGAGTCGCGCATGGCTGAAACGCAGGAGAGTTCCTCCGACTCGCGAGTCCAGACCGCGTGCCTGCTCATCCTGGCGTTCGTGGCCGCCGGCATCGCCCTGTACCTGCTGAGGCCCGTGCTCGTGCCGTTCGTGCTGGCGCTCTTCTTCACCTACAGCCTGGCGGCGATCATCGACGCACAGGTGCGGCACCTTCACCTGCCGCCGGCCCTGGCCCTGCTCACGACGGCGGTGCTGGGCCTGGGGGTTCTCGCGCTCGTGGGCCTCTTGGTGGCCATCTCGGTCGCCGAGATGTCCGGCGATCTGAAGACCTACGGCAAACAGGTCGCCGCCATCACCGACTGGGTCACTCCGTACGTGCCGCTGGAGCGCCTGGGGATCAAGCGCGACCCCACGACGGGCGAGGTGTTCACCATCCCCCAGGAGGTCGTGACCGCCGCCATCTCCACCGTCCTGGCCGAGGTCACCGGCCTGATCTCGAAGGGCGCCCTGGTGCTGATCTTCGTGGTCCTCCTGCTGATGGGCGGGCCCAGAGCCGCGTCCGGGCGCGGGGGCCTGCTGGACGAGATCGCCGGCCACGTCAAGCGGTACACCATCCAGATGGTGCTGCTCTCGGCCCTGACGGGGGCGCTCGTGGGCGCGACGCTCGCGATCCTGGGCGTGCGGTTCGCCCTCGTGTTCGGGTTCCTGGCGTTCCTGCTGAACTTCATCCCGACGATCGGCGCCATCGTGGCCACGCTGCTGCCCGTGCCGGTGATCGTCCTGAGCCCCGACCTCTCGGTCGCCACGCAGGTGCTGGCGGTGGCGATTCCCGCGGCGATCCAGGCGGTCGTCGGCAACTTCATCCAGCCGAAGCTCTTGGGCCGCTCGTTCGGCCTGCACCCGGTGTCGATCCTCCTGGCCCTCATCTTCTTCGGGATGATCTGGGGCCTGGTGGGGGCGTTCCTCGCCACCCCGATCACGGCGGTCATCAAGATTGCCCTGGAACGCATCCCCGCCACCCGCTTTGCCGCCGCGCTCCTGGCGGGAACCTATGGCGAAAGTGCGGAGCAGGCATGATCCTGCCCGGCCGTGGCACGCAGTTCCTGGGTGCTGCGGGCAAGGGGGCGCTTCCTGGTCATTGCCCAAGCACCGGCCAGAGTTTCACCCTGGTCGGCGCGGTCGGCACGTCGCCAAACGGCCCGGGCTTGGCGGCGCCGCCTTGGCGGGGGCGGTTGAAGAAGTCGTGCGTCAGGCCGGGAGGGGCGGGGCAGGGGGGAAGGGCGCCCTTGACGGACCACTCAAGCTCACATTTCTCCATATCACACGCGGCGGTGATGTTCTCGCCCAGGTTCGCCTCGACCGCGCTCTTCTGGCTCTTGCTCTTCTCGACCACTTGATTCTTGGCGTTCTCGAAGAAGACGTTGCCCGCCACGCGGTGGCTGCCGTCGGTGATGGGCTGGCCGTAGATGCGGCGGTCGGTCACCTTGCCGTTCAGGAGGATCGCCGCCCCCGTGCATCGGCCGATGAAGTTGTGGGCGAAGGTCTGGTTGGCCGAATCGTGCTCGTAGATGCCGCCGGCGGTCGAGCCCCAGATGACATTGGAGTCGATCAGGTTCGGCCGCGGCGAGGCCTCGATGAAAATCCCCCCGTTGAACTGCGTGTGCGTGTCGAGGATCACGTTGCGCGTGCACCGCGAGTTGGCGTTGGCCCAGTCCATCCAGATGCCCGGCCCGTGGAGCGTGCCCACGATGAGGTTGGCGCGGATGAGGCAGTTGGTATTGATATGGGTCTTGATGCCGCCGGTCTCCCAGAGCCGCTCGGCGTCGTGGTACGCCGCCCGGCGGATCGTGTTGCCCTCGATCAGGAGGCCGAAATCGCCGCCGCTGCCGATGCCCGCGATGCCGCAGACGCCCACGTCGGTGATCGTGTTTGAGCGCACGATGTGGTGGCCGATCACGTCGGGCCGCGGCCACTTGGGCAACTGGATGCCCACGTCGATGCCCACGCCGTTCGCCCACCGCACCGTGTTCGACTCGATGATCCAGTGATGCCCGCGCCAGGTGGAGATCGCCCCCTCCTGCTGCATCGGAAACGCGTTGCCCACCTGCTCCACCGTGAAGCCGCGGACGCCGATGAACCCGAGGCCCGCTTGCTCCGGCCCGAAGGCGATCCGCTCAGTGGTGATCTCGAAGAGTTTCCCGTTGGGGGTCCCGCCGAACGGATGGACATGGATCACCTGCGCCGGGCGGTCGACCCAGAACGTGCCCTCCCGGCCGGCGAGGGCCGCGTACTCGGCCGCCTGCTCCAGCCGCCGGCCGTCCTGGAAGATCATGCCGCGCGGCAGCGTGTACGGCACCTTGCCCCGCAGCGGTTGAGCCCAGTCCATGACGTCGAACTGCTCCTGGGTCACGTTGTCGGTGTCGAACGGGTTATAGTTGCCGAAGTACTTCTTCGCGAGGGGCGCGGCCCACACCTTGTCGGAAGCGGGCTGGCCCTCGCGCTTCGAGGGCGCCCATTTCTCCGTGAAGACGCGCGAGCCCTTGATGACCGCGCTCGCGCCCGGCGCCGCCTCGTAGGAGATCATCTTCGTGGGTCCCGTGCCGCCGCGGGCGGGCTTGACGCGCTCGCGGTAGACGCCGGCGGCCACCACGACCCGCCAGCCCGGCTGGAGAAGCTCGGCGGCGCGGCCGATCGTGAGGAACGGTTTCTCCTTCGTTCCCGGGTTGGAATCCGCCGCCCCCGGCGCCGCCTGGTCGACGTAGTAGGTCCGCGAGAACTCGCCGGGCGCCTCCCACGTCTTGAACTCGCGGCCATCGGGCAGGAGCACGGGCGGGTCGAGGCTCCGCAGTGGAATATCGGTCGCGGCCTGCTCGGCGGCGCGGACGCTCGCGAGGCCCAGGGCGAGAGTGACGAGGGTCGCCAGACCGACGGTGTGCCAGGCCAGAGCGCTTGTCATGTGTGCCTCACGGGTTCTCACCAGGAGATTGGGCGCCACGCGGTCATGCAGGGGCCCGGCATGTACGTGTTAGCATGGGTGGCACGGTCACGCGCCTTTGCGTGACCGTGCTTGCTCCCCCACGTGACCATGCACGGCCACGCAAAAACGCGTGACCGTGCCACCCGGCAATCAGCCATGACGCCAAACACGTACCGGCCGGCACGGCCGCGATTAATGTTCGTCGCCGTTCCGGCGACGGCTAAACGATGGCGACGGCTAAACGATGCCATGGCCCCGGGCGCGCTTCTTATCGAAAATGCTTTGCAATCGCCCACAAGAGACAGGCCGCGCGAGGCGGCCGCACAATCAGGAGGTCACGCGATGGGGTCGAAGAACGAGATCACCCGCCGTGAATTCATGGCCGGCGCCGCCGCGGCGGCGGCCTTTACGATCGTCCCGCGGCACGTCCTGGGCGGGCCGGGCCAGGTCCCGCCGAGCCAGAAGCTCAACATCGCCGGCGTCGGCGTCGGCGGCATGGGCTCCGGCGACGTCCGGAGCTGCGCCGGCGAGAACATCGTGGCCCTGTGCGACGCCGACCAGCGGGCCGTCGTGCGGAACGCCAAGGATTTTCCCAACGCC
The DNA here is from genome assembly GCA_026387055.1 of Planctomycetota bacterium. Taxonomy (GTDB): domain Bacteria; phylum Planctomycetota; class Phycisphaerae; order FEN-1346; family FEN-1346; genus JAPLML01. The sequence continues at coordinate 9,250 of JAPLML010000704.1, forward strand.
AAGCCGTACTCCGATTTCCGCAAGATGCTCCAGGAGATGGACAAGCAGATCGACGCCGTCCTTGTGGCCACGCCCGACCACCATCATGCCACGGTCTCGATCATGGCGATGAAGATGGGCAAGCACGTCCATTGCCAGAAGCCGCTGGCGCACTCGCCTTACGAGTGCCGGCAGATGGGCAAGGTCGCCAAGGAGATGAAGGTGGCCACCCAGATGGGCAACTTCGGCCAGGCGGGTGACGGGCCGCGCATCGTCGCCGAGTACATCAAGGCGGGGGCCATCGGAACGGTACGCGAGGTGCACGCGTGGACGAACCGGTACCCGCCGATCTCACCGCGCGGCATCGCGCGGCCGAAGGACACCCCGCCCGTGCCGCCGGGCATGGACTGGGACCTGTGGGTCGGCCCGGCGCCCATGCGGCCGTATCACCCATGCTACCATCCGTTCTCGTGGCGCGGGTGGTGGGACTTCGGGACGGGGTGCCTGGGCGACATCGGGTGCCATGAGCTCTCGCAGGCCTTCAAGGCCCTGAAACTCGGGCACCCGACGGCCGTCGAGGCGTGCTCGTCGAATCACCAGATGCCGCCGGAGGTGGCGAACGAGACCGCGCCGGTTTCCTCGATCACGCGGTGGTACTTCCCGGCGGAAGGCGATCGCGGGCCGGTCACGGTGGCCTGGTGGGACGGCGGCCTGAAGCCTCCGCGGCCGGAAGAACTGGAGCCCGACCGCCAGTGGGCCGAGGGCGACGGCTGCATGATCGTCGGCGACAAGGGCAAGATCCTGGGCCACCGGCTCATTCCCGAGACGAAGGCGAAGGAGTTCGGCAAGCCGCCGCAGGTCCTGCCGCGCTCGCCCGGGCACTGGCAGGAGTGGCTCCAGGCGTGCAAAGGCGGCAAGCCCGCCGGCGCGAATTTCCCGGACCACGCCGCCCACCTGGCCGAGGTGGTGATGCTCGGGAACATTGCGATCCGCACGAAGCAGAAACTGCTGTGGGACGGCGAGAACTTCAAGTTCACGAACTCCGAGGAGGCGAACAAACTCCTCAATCCGCCGTACCGGGCGGGGTGGACGCTGTAGGCCCGGTGAGGGTGCGGCGCGCGGTCGTATCGAGTGGCGCTGGTGGAAGCCATGATCGACGAGAGAACAGTCCGTGAAGCCGTGGATCGCCTTCTGCGGGCCGCGCCCGGCTCGACGGTGATCCTCTTCGGCTCCTACGCCCGCGGCCAGGCGTCCGGGGAGAGCGACCTGGATTTCCTTGTGGTGGAGCCCGAGGTCCGGGATGCCCCGGCCGAGATGGTGCGTCTGCGTCAAGTCCTGGCCGACCTGCCGGTGGCGGTGGACGTGCTGGTCGTGAGCCGCGAACGCTTCGACTACTGGAAGGACACGCCGAACACGGTGATGGCCAGGGCGCTGCGCGAAGGAAGGGCGTATGAACCGGTCGCGTGAATACGCCCGCGTGCTGCTGGGGAAGGCGCGCGACGACCAGTACGTCCTCGCCCGGCTGGTGGACGATGCGGGTGCGCCGCCGTGGACGCTGGGGTTCCATGCCCAACAGGCCGTCGAGAAGGCCATCAAGGCAGTCTTGAGCGCGGGGCACGTGGAGTACCCCAAGACGCATGATATCCAGCGTCTTCTGGGCCTCGCCTCCAGCGCCGGTCTTCCCCTGCCGCCGCAAGCCGCGCAGTTGCCTCTTCTGATCCCCCTTTGGAGCCGCCCTGCGTTACGATGAGGTGCCGGAAATGGAGGGCGGCAAGCCCCTGGATCGAGCGTGGGCGCTGGCGGTGGTGCGCCGCACGATCGCTTGGGCGGAATCGTTCGCGACCGAGAAGACGGGTTGAGCAGTCTGGATTTCTGAAGGGCGTCCTCTAAGTCTATCCTTGGTTCTTGAGGTCCTCCTGCGACTGGCCGCCGCGCGCGAGGTCGACGCCGTCGGCGCGCAGGGCGTCCTGGAGGTCGCCGACCTTCAGTTCGCGCGGCAGGCACCCTTTCTCGGCGCACATCGCCGCGGCCAGGCCGGCGGCGTGGCCGGTCGCCATGCAGTTCCCCATGCTCTTGCCGGCCGAGGCCCCGACGTGCGTGGCCGAGATGCACCGCCCGGCCACGACGAGGCCGTCGAGCTTCTCCGGCAGGAGTGCGCGGTACGGCACGTCGTGGATCTTCATCTTTTCAAACCTCACGAAGCCGATGTCGAGGAAGCCGCTCCGCCACGCGATCGCGTCCTCGAACTTACGGCCCGCCAGGGCGTCTTCCTCGGTGAGGACGTAGCCCCCCTTGATGCGGCGCGTCTCGCGGACGCCCACCTGCGGCCCCGTGCCGATGAGCTCGATGTCCCGGAGCGCCTCGCCGC
>JAPLML010000355.1 GCA_026387055.1 Planctomycetota bacterium
CGAGGCCGACCTCGCCCGCTTCCGCGCCATACTCACCCACGCCCAGGCCGACGGCGTCTCGCGCCTGGAAGACCTGCGCGAGCGCGCCCTCCGGAACCTCTTCGGCCAAACTTAGGATGGCCGCCGCCACGAGACACGCCTCCAGGTCGCCACGGCCGACTCTTCGACAAGCTGGGCGCGTGTCTAGCACTACAACGCCACTTAACCTCGTGCGCGGTGGGTCTCCTGACCCACCGCGCGGCAATTGCCCCCGGGCGGCGAGATAACGCAGGTGCGCGGCGGGTCGGGAGACCCGCCGCGCGAAGTGGGGTTGTAGTATAAGGCAGGCACGACGTGCGCGCTACCTTCCCAACCCCACGATGCACCGGGCAATCTCACGCCGGGCCTTGAGAATCACCTGCGGATCGCTCGTGTAGGTCAGGTCCGGTCGGCAGACGGCCGGATCGACCGCCAGGAGCTTTTCCGCCGCCGACACGTTGCGCCCCTGGGCCTTGGCTCGCGCCGCCCGCTCGCGCAGCAGGGCGAGCATCTCGTAGTCCTCGATCCCGTCGCGCAGGTTCTCCAGCCGCATCGACGCCAGCACCGACCCGTTCGGCCCCGGATACACGAGGTACCCGTCGCCGTTATAGCCGCCGAACGTGTTGGTTTTCCACCGCGGCTCTTCCGGCTCGGCCAGGTACGGGCGGTCGCCCAGGCGTTTCAGGTTGTCGCCCCAGGAGTTCGCGGCCCAGTACTCGAAGCCGGAGACGCCGGCGGCGAAGCTCAGCCAGCCGATGAGGCGGGCGTCCATCGGCGGATAATCGATAAACAGATTTGGATGCGTGGCCGGGTAGCAGCAGACCGCCCAGACGGCGTCGTCGCCCGCCTTCAGGCGCGCGGGCATCCCGGCCTGGTGGAACTGGCCGATGTACACGTCCCACAGGTCCACGGCCCCCGCCAGGGCGGCCACGCCCTTCGGGTCGTTGAGGCACTGCATCACCGCGACGCGGGGCGCCGCCGCCTTGACGCACCGGTAATTCTCGCGGCACATCGGCCACAGGGCCGCCGGCGGCTCGTCGATGTTGTACACGTGCCCCATGCCCAGCCACCCCTTCTCGGCCAGATGAGCGGCGTACGCCGCCAGGAACTCCTTGAAGCGGGCGCGGAAGTCGGCGCTGTACTCGTCCGGGAAGCCGAACTTGCCCGGCGTGGCGAACCGTGCCATCGTATACACATTCATCCCACGCTGAAAACCGTACGCGGCCAGGCGGTCGACCTCCGAGAAGTCCCACCGGCCGTCCTTCAGCGCCACGGGCGGGCACGGCTTGTCCCACGTCCACCCGCAAAGAAGGTACGCCGGGCTGAGGCGGTTGGCGAGCAGCCGGTCGAGCACCGCCGGCGCCGTGCCGCCCTCGATGACCATCGCGCGGAACTTCCCCGGCGTCGGCAGCGCCACGTCCCACACGGTCACCCGCAGCGGAAGGACCCGCGGCGCGACGCCCTCCCCCCGCAGCGTGAGCGTCCCCTCGTACTCGCCCGCCGCCGTCTCCTTCGGCGCGTGGACCGTCACCCAGAGCGGCTGCACCTTTCCCACCGGCACGTCGACCCGCGGGAGTTCCAGGAGCGGGTCGGGCCACAGGCCGACGTACGCCACGCTGTACTTGTCGGGCGCGGCCGTCTGGACATACGCGACCTGCCGCACCGTCACGCTCGGTTTGGCGAGGGTCGCGGCCGACGCCGACCTGAGGTCCGACGCCTCGACCGCCAGGCCCCGCACGTCGCGATTGACGTTGGCGATGACGACCTGGACGCTCTCGTATTCGTTCTTCGCGAGTTCCAGGCGCACGGCCGCGCCGAACTCGCCCCCGTACGGCACGTCGCGTCGGACGGTCTCCAGCGGCGCCGCGATGCCGACCTCGAACGCCACGTCCTCGCGAACCACGCGGAACTCACCGCCGCCTTCCATCCACGGGCTCGTCGCCCCGTCGGGGTCGCGGGCGCGAATCCGTAAGCGGCAGCCGTCCGCCGCCGGAAGGCCGGCCGTACGCCAGGCGAGCGGCGCGGCGCCGACGCCGTCGGCCACCTTCCTCCACCCGCCGCCGGACCCGCCGCACTCGATGTCATACGAGACGGCGTCGCCGTTCGGATCGGCGGGCGCAGGCGAGTGCCACCTCAGCACGTGCTCGCGCCCGACCGTGGCGCCGCGATACCGGAAGTCCCACGCCGGGGGGTACGGCGGCAGGTTGCCCGTGAAGCTGTAGGTCACGGTCAGCTTCGGCCGCTCGCGGGCCGTGCCGAAGGCGGAGCCGCGGAACTTGATGCCGTAGTTGCCCTCGTCGCCGCGCGAAAAGTCGCGCGTCGCCACGCGAAGCACCAGGCCCCGGTTCGACGCCGGGTTCTTCACCCACCCGGCGATCGTCTCGGGTCGGATCTTCCACGTGATCCACGACGGCCGCGGCGTCTTCTCGCCCTCCTTGAAGCGGTCGCCGTAAACCTGCACCGTGTCCTCCGGCTCCGGCGCCACGCGGTCCGCCGTGCCGTCGAGCGACCGGTGCAGGGCGATGTGGTAGACGTTCACCGACCACCACTCATCGAAATACATGAGCGAGAGCGAGGCCGACGCGATCCGGCGGTCGCCGCCCGCGATCGTCTTCTCGAGGTCCGCGAACCGGAGGAGGTGCCGGTAGTCGGGGTTCGGCCACCGCGGGTCGGCCGCCTTGCGGTCGTCCATGAGCTTGACTGCCCCTTCGCGCCCGTCGTCCGCGGCGCCCGCGTAACCGTCCAGGCCGTTCTGGAACGCGACCGTAACGGACCCGCCCTTCCCCGGGGCGCCCGCGCCAACACCCGCCATGAGAACCACGAGCGCGGCAGCGCCAAACGCGACCGCCGCCCATCGGCCTGATGCCATAGCGCGACGCCGCGCGGCGGGTCTCCTGACCCGCCGCGCGCGTGCGTTTTCCGCCGCAGGCGAGCGACTGCCTGCGCGGTGGGTCAGGAGACCCACCGCGCAAAGGCTCCAGGGGCGTCGCGTCAACAGGATCGCCGTCTTGCGTACCTCTTCATCGCACATCGCACACGGCCTCCGCGGCGTAGCCCAGATCGACCCGGACGAGACGCCGATTGTACGTGTCGCAGACGTAGATGTGCCGCTCGGTGATGGCGGCGCCGGTCGGCCAACCCAGGGGAATTTCCGGGACCGCGACCAGCGGCCGCGCGTCCCGCGCCTCCGGCGGGACGTACCCGGAGTCGAAGTTCCCGTACGCCCCGAACTCCAGGATCACGTTGCCCGCGTTGTCCGCGAGCGTGACCGTGTTCGCCACGGCGTTCGGATACACCAAGCGCCCGTAGCGGTCGAGGTCGAAACGCGGCACGCGGCAGACGCAGCCGGAGGTGTTCCCGCCATACCCGCTCCCGCTGAAGGGCGCGATGCCCGGATAGGCCGCCAGCGCCCCGCGGATCGCCACGCCGCCCTTCATCGCCAACGCCGACGGATCGGCCGCGGCCTCCGGCCCGTCGGGGATGCCTGCCACCGTCCCGCCCGCCGGCGGGAACTTCATCACGCAGCCCGTGAAGCCCGCCCACGCCGGGTCCTTGCCGAAAGGCGCCGGCGCCGCCAGGTCCCTGGGCAGCACGCGCAGGCCGACGTAGATATTTCCATCACGATCGACGCGCACCCCGCCGCACGCGCCGGGGATCGGGCCGACGATCGCACTGTCGAGCTCCTTCGGCATCCCCGCCTTGTAGTGGTCGGGCCTCATGCGGCCCTGGAGGTACGCGCCCTTCAGGGGACGGCCGTCCGCGCCGAAGCCGCTCACAAGGTACTTGGTCCAATCGTACATGAAAGAGATGTACACCTTGCCATCCGGCCCGACGCCCAGGCCCTTCTCGCAGTTGCCCACGCCGTAGCGGCTGTAGATGTAGGGCGAGAGGACGTGCGTGCCGGTGGCGGGGTACGGCGCGGGATCGAGGTCGCGCGTCAGGCGCTCCAGGGGCCCGCTGAAGCCCTCGCCCGTGCGGACATAGAGGAGGCCGTCCCAGCCGACCGCCAGGTCGACGGCGGCCAACGGCTTGCCGCCGCGCTGGAGGAGTTCCTCGCGGCCCGACTCACCGTCATATCGCCATAGCCTGTTTCCGGCATCGCTGGCGTAGACCTCCTCGCGCGAGGGATCGGCGGCGAGGCGGGAGAACATGGTCTCGGCCTCGGGCCGCGGGCGGAACTCCGTCTCGACCTCGCGGAACTCGTCGCCCGCGTCCTCGAGCACCGCCAGGCCGCCCTTCACGCCCGCCACCCAGACCCGCGTGCGGCCGCCGGACGTCGAGAGGACCATCGCGGGCCAGTCGCCCTCGTCGGAAAACTGGTACCCGGCTACGGGCGCGGCGGGTTTATCGAGCCCCTCGAACTTCAGGAGCCGCTTCCGGAATTTGTGGTACCCCACGCAGTCCTTCTCCATCACGTAGACCGCGCCGGTGGTGGGATGCACCGCCACGAGGTCGGGGAACTTGACGGGAATCTCGTCGAGGGGCACGCCCTTGTCGTCGAAGATCGCGATGCAGCCGTTCTCGCGGTCGGCCACGTACACGTTGCCCTTCGCATCGACGGCCGCCTGGTGGACGGGACCGCGCGGAACGGTGTAGTGGTCGGGCGTGCCGGTCCAGTGGCCGCTCTCGGCGTCGCGGTCGGGGGCGACGGGAACCGTGGCGAACGGCTCCATCGTCTCGCCCGGCCCGCGCTTCACCCGGTAGAGCCGGCCCGGAGGGAAGCGCGGGTCGGGCACGTGGCCGTAGCGGGTCCGCGACGAGTACGGGCCGCTGAGGTACAGGCACTTGCCGTCGGGCGACTCGGCCAGGAAGACCGGCCCTCCGCCGGAGTTCGGCAGCCGGCCGTCCCTGGGCCACAGGTTCTGAACGAGGAACGCCCGGCCCGGCACGCCGCCGCGTCCGTCGACCGCGTAGACGGCCGCGCCGTCGGTCAGCACGATGCCGCGCTCGCGCGAGGCCGAGACCACGTGCAGGACGCTCGTCGAGTAGAACTCGGGATTGGTGCTTGCGAGGTTGCGGGGATGGAAAGAGCCGCGGGCGGCGTCCCACGCGGCCACGTCCTTCGCCGCCCCGGGCTTCAGGTCGGCCGGAAACGGCAGGATCGTGCGCAGGAACCGGCCGTCCGGCGAGAAGGCGCGCAGCGTCTTGAAGTCCTGGTTGTGGTTCCCTTCATATCCCAGGATATAGATGTTGCCGTCCTCGTCCGCGGCAAGGGAATCGGGCTCGCCGAACTGGCACACGTCGCCGCCGAGGAACCGCCCGAGGCGGACCTGCGTGCCCGTCCGCACGCGGGCCTTGAGGGGGCCGGCCGCGACGGGCTTGCCGAGATCGTCCTTGAAGTCCCACTCCAGCTGCTGGCCCAGGCCCGGCTGGAGGGGCGGCGGCGGTGGGTTGCCGCCGCCGAGAGCGCCCGCGGCCAGGTGCCGGACGACCTTCCCCTGGGCCTCGACGACCGCCACTTCGACGTCGGTCGGCGCCGCGACGCTGAACGAGATGACGGCCTTCCCGTCGGAGACGGCGACGGTGGGCGGGACCGAGAAGCCCGCTTCAGCCGCCATCACCGCGCTCGCCAAGAGTAAGCTGAAGATGCCGCCGACGATTCCCCGCATGGCCGGGCCTCCTTGCACATGGGGTGGCATGGCCACAGCCTGCCCGCCGCGCTCCACGCCTCTTGCCACTGCCGTTCACGTGCCACGGGTTGCTGGCCAACCCGTGGTGACAGTGGTCCTCTTTCCTCACTGCTTTACTGAATATGGAAAAGAAGCCATGATAACCACGGGTTGACAAGTACGTGTTTAGCGTCATGCCTGATTGCCGGGTGGCACGGCCACGCTACACACGTACGTTGACAAGCAACCCGTGGCACATGAGAAAAGAGCGACAGCGTGCGTGCTCGGCACCCACCCTGTTCATGGCTACGGATTCCCCCGGGTCACGTGCTCGCTGCTGGCGACCAGGTTCCGCTGGTCGGTCACGGTGAAGTAGAAGACCGTGACGCCGTCGGGCAGGTCGAACGCGACCTTGCCCGTCGCGGCGTCGAGCGGGGCGTCGGCCACGTCCCACTTCCGCTTCTGCCACGGCCCGGCGTCCTTCGTGAAGACGCACTGAGCCTTCACGAGGGGCGCCTTGGCCTGAAAGACCGCCCACGCCTTCCGCCCGCCGAGGCCCTGGCCGGCGCCGCGGGCGAGCGGCACGCCCCCGGCCATCACCTGCTCGGCGAAGGCGCCGATCTCGGCCGGCGCCTCGCCCTGGGGATGGCCGTGCGGCATGGCGGGACGGATAGAGAGATATCGATCCCCTTTCGGCAGCAGGTACGATTTCTGGAGCGAGCCGAGCGGGTAGGCGAAGTCCCGGTCGCCCGCGACCCAGAGCATCGGCCGCTTGGCCTTGGGCAGGTAGTGCGAGGGGTCCCAGGCCGCCAGCCACTTGCCGGACTTCTCCGGCCCCATGTGCTTCAGCTTCGCCGCCCAGCAGGGCCTGGAACGGAGGAGCGAGTTCGCGAGGACGGCGTCGGCCACCGCGTGGTACTGCCACTGGTCCGCGACGGGCCACCCGGTCTGCTCGAAGGAGGCGTCCCAGCCGTCGGGGCCGCTGAATTCGTGCGGCGCGGGCTTGCCTTCCGTCGCGCCGTGCGCCTTGCCGCAGAGGTCCATCGAGATGGCGGCGTAGCCGCGCTCGGTCCACAGGCGCACCCACCGGGCGTGGGCGGTGCCCCCGCCGCCGTGGACGAGGACCATGCCGGGGACCTTGCGGCCCTTCGCGTCCTTCGGCAGGCCGAGCCACGCGAAGACGCGCGTGGGCTTGCCCTTGAACGGAAGGCCGTCGTAGAAGAGGCCCTGGACGCCCGGCTCCTTGGTCTCGGGGAGCGGCGTCACCTTCGGCGGCGCGGAAAGCGCCTTCAGGTCCCTCGTGACGGGCAGCGGCGGCTCGGGCTCCAGCGACTCCTCCGCCCCGCAAGTCGCCGCGAAGAGCGTTACCCCCAGCACGGTCAGCCAACACGGCATTCGCATAGCGTCACCTTGCCTTCGCAGAGCGCCCGCGCGCTATTCCTCTACGCGAAACTATACAATCGGCCGCAAGGTTTGTAAGATTATTCCGCCGCCGCCCTGTGGGTGCCTCGGGTTGCCCGCCGCCCGTGTTATCAATACGGGCACAGGTTCCAGAGGCACGGCCGGACAAGCCGGCCGTGGCACACGGCCATCGCAGGCCCGAATGACGAGAGAGACTGCAATGATGAAGCCCCGCCTGACGGCCGCCATCATCCTGGCCATCGCTTCCGCCATCCTGTCCGGCTGCGCCGGCAACGAGGGAAGTCCTCCCCTCCACTGCTACGTCGGGGGGACGATGCGGCCGGCCATGGAGGCGCTCGTCCGCGCGTACGAGAAGGACACCGGCCGACGGGTTGAGCTCGATTACGGCGACTCCGGCCAGTGCATCGTCAAGGCCGAGACCACGGGCCTGGGCGACCTCCTCGTCGTCCACGACCCCTTCCACGGGGCGCTCGAGCACAAGGGGATGTCGCTCGAGGGCTGGGCCGTCGCCACGCTCGAGCCGATGATCGCCGTGGCAAAGGGCAACCCCAAGAACATCCAGGGCCTGAAGGACCTCGCCCGGCCGGGCCTGCGCGTGATCCTCACCGACGAGCAGTACAGCATGGCCGGTCACGTGGTGGCCGTGATGTTCCGCAAGGCCGACCTCGCGGATGCCGTCCGGAAGAACGAGGTGACGCGCACGCGGGCGGGGGGCGAGGCGGCCAACGCGGTGGTCCTCGGCCATGCCGACGCCGCCATCGTCTGGAACGCGGTGATCCACCTCAGGCGCGAGAAGCTCGACGCCGTGCCGATCGAGGCCGCCTACCGCCCCACGCCGAAGGTCGACGCCGTCACCAGCCCGACGTTCGGGCCCGTGG
>JAPLML010000270.1 GCA_026387055.1 Planctomycetota bacterium
TCGTAGGAATCGGCCACCGCCAGGATCCGGGCCTCCAGGGGGATCCGGTCACCGGCAAGTCCGTCCGGGTATCCCGAGCCATCGAGCCGTTCGTGATGGTGCAGGATGGCCCCGCAGGCGGGTTTCAGGAACGTCAGGTGCCGGATCATTTCGGCCCCTCGCCGGGGATGCTCGCGGATGAGCGTCCATTCGTCGGACGTCAGTTTGCGGGGCGCCTTGAGGACTTCGTCCGGCACGGCAAGCTTGCCGATGTCGTGCAGCTCGGCCGCTTGGGTGAGGACCTGGAGGCGCGGCCCCGACAGGCCGAGTTCCTGGGCCATGTTGTTGGCCCAGGTCTGCACCCGCTGGGAATGGCCGTGCGTATAGGGGTCCTTGGCATCGATGGCCAAGGCGAGGGTGCGGATGGCGGCATAGTTGGCCCGTTCGACGTTGCGGCGGTCCATCTGGCTGGAAAGGCTGATGGCCGACGCCTCGGCGATGAACTGAAGCTCGGCCAGGTCGTCCTCGGAGAAGGGTCCCGCCGGCCGGTCCGTGGCGTTGATGATGCCGACCCTGCGGGCAGCCGTGGTCAGCGGCGCGGAGACCAGGGGATAGGTCGCCGGCGCCCCGGGCGCCTTCAGGCCCAAGAGCTCGGGCGGCGGCTGGGCCGACGATTCGTCGAGGACCACGGGTCTCCCGTTGTCGAAGACGTGATCACAAAGGTGCTCCGGCACGGGAACCGCCAGCCGGGCGGCCACGTTGGCCGGAATGCCCTCCGAGGCCGCGATCTGCAGCATCCCGTCCTCAAGCACCAGGATGCTGACGTGCTTGACGCACAGCGCGGCCGCCACGTACGCGACCACGGTCTCGGCGGCCGCATGGATCGAATCCGCCAGCGCCAGCCTCTTGAGGAACTCGCACCGCTCCTGGGTGCGGCGCTGAACCTCGTCCAGGTGGGTCAGCGACCCGATCAGGTCGTCCGTCTGCCGGCTGATCGCCAGGGACAGGGTCACCAGGCCGATGATGCTCATGGTCACGAGGAGTTTGGCGACCGCGGGCTCCTGTTGCGTGGTCAGCAGGAAGGCGATCACCAGGAGCAGGACCATCAGCAGCGATGTCTGGAGGCCGCAGCACCGCTGGACGTTCGTGAGCCGGCACCACTGGCACCGCCCGTACGGCGCGGACTGGAGCGTGCGGCAGAACAGGCAGTTCGGGTTGCCGGCGTGCGGCTTGCCCTCGGCGCCCGGCGGGGTCTTGAGGTGGAGCCTCCGCAAGAGCACCTCGAGCCCCACGTAAGGCACGAGCGTGAAGGAGAAGGCCGTCGTGCCTTCCAGGAGGCTGACGGTGGCGGCGGCGAGGATCGGCAGCCAGCCCAGGCGATTGCCCATCGAGAGCAGGACCAACCCGGTCGCCAAGAAAATCACTCGCTGCGCCTCGCCCAGGCGGAGCAGGCCGCCGAGCGGACCGGGGTCTTCACGCTCGTACGCGTGCTTCGTCCGGCGGCACAGCCACGCCACAATCACCAGGCGGTCCGAGACCACGGCGAGAAGAGACAGACCGAGGGCGACGTAGAGGGGGGGACGCCACCCCGCCAGATAGCCCATCAGGGGCAAGGCGCCGGCCGCGAACTGGTGCAGCCGGATCCCAGCCGTAGACACACGCGGTGTTTCGGACATCCACGTATTCCTGGCGCGATGCGGAAACTCATCCGAACGCTGCGCGCGACAGAAGAGTCACACTCCGGTGCTACTATCGGCATGAATTGCCCCCCGGAATGAACAATAGGAGTAGTCATGTAGGCCGGGGCAACGCCCCGGCTTCCTGTCGAGATAGTGCCGGGGCGCTGCCCCGGCAAGGTTTCGCGCGTCGCGCCAGTAGTCCGTCACACTTGTTCGTGTGAGTACAAATGGGTAGCGCGGTGGGCAAGACTGCCCGCCGCGCTTACCCTACCGCCAGTTTCAATTGTGACGGACTACCAGGATGCCGGGGCGCTGCCCCGGCCTGCATGGCTCAGCACGGCGCCCAGGCTTCCGCGGCGACAGCTGCGGCCGGCTGGCCGATGCAGAAGAGGAACGCGTCGACGCACTCCGGGTCGAACTGGGTGCCGGTGCCGCGGTGCAGTTCCGCCACCGCCTCCTCGTGTGAAAGTGCCCGGCGGTACGCTCGCGCGCTTGTCATGGCGTCGTAGGAATCGATCACGGCCAGGATCCGTGCCTCCAGCGGGATCCGGTCGCCGGACAGCCCCTCCGGGTAGCCCTTGCCGTCCAACCGTTCGTGATGGTAGAGAATGGCCCCGTAGGCCGGTTTCAGGAAGGCCAGGTGCCGGATCAGCTCGACCCCTCGCCGGGGATGCTCCTGGATGATGGCCCATTCCTCGCGCGACAGTTTCCGCGGCGCCTTGAGGATTTCGTCCGGGATGGCGAGCTTGCCGATGTCGTGCAGTTCGGCGGCATACGTGAGAACCTGGAGGCGCGTCCCCGACAGGCCGAGTTCCCGGGCGGTGGCGGTGGCCCAGGTCTGCACCCGCTGGGAATGCCCGTGCGTGTACGGGTCCTTGGCTTCGATGGTCAGGGCGAGGCTCCGGATGGCGGCAAAGTCGGCCGCTTCGAGATCCCGGCGGTCCATTTGGCTCGAGAGGCTGATGGCTGACACCTCGGCGACGAACTCAAGCTCCTCAAGGTCGTCCTGCGAGAACGGTCCCGTCGGGCGATCCGTCACGTTGATGACCCCGACCTTGCGGCAGGCCGTGGCCAGCGGCGTGGAGACCAGGGGATAGCAGGCCACCGTCCCAGGCACGTTCAGGCCGAGCGGTTCGGGCAGCGGCGGGGCCGGCACTTCCGCGAGGACCACAGGCGACCCGCTCGCGAACACGAGACCGCAGAGCCGCTCCGGAACGGGAACCGCCACCTGGGCCGCCACGTCTTCCGGTACGCCCTGCGAGGCGGCGATTCGCAGCACCCCCTCCTCGATCACCATGACGCTGACACGCTTGGTGCTCAGCGAGGTCGCCGTGTAGGCCGCCACGGTCTCGGCGGCGGCACGGACCGAATCCGCCAGCGACAGCCGCTTGAGGAACTCGCATCGCGCCTGCGTGCGGCGGTGCGCTTCGTCCAGGTGGTTGAGCGACCCAATCAGGTCGTCCGTCTGCCGACTGAACGCCAGCGACAGGGCCACCAGGCCGATGATGCTCATCGACACCAGGAGCTTCGTGACCAGCGGCTCCAGTTGCGTGGTCAGCAGGAAGGCGACCACCAGGAGCAGGATCATCAGCAGCGATGTTTGAAGGCCGCAGCACCACCGGACGTTCGCGAGCCGGCACCACCGGCACCGCCCGTACGGCGCGGATTGCAGGGCCAGGCAGACCACGCAGTTCGGGTTGCCGGCGTGCGGCTGGCCCTCGGTGGCCGCAGCGGTCTTGAGGTGCAGCCGCCGCAGAAGCAGCTCGAGCCCCGCGTACGGCAGGAGGGTGAAGGAGAAGGCGGTCGTGCCCTCCAGGACCGCAATGGTGGCACTGCCCAGGATCGGCAGCCAGCCGATGCGGCACCCTGTCGAGAGCAGGGCAAGCCCCGTTCCCAGGAACATCACCCGCAGCGCCTCATCCAGGCGGACCAGGCCGCGGAGAGGCCCGGGATCTTCCCGCTCGTATGCGTGCTTCGTGCGGCGGCCCAGCCATGCCACAATCATCAGGTGGTCCGACACCAGGGCCAGCAGGGAAAGGCCGAGGGCGACGTAGACCGGCGGGAGCCATCCCGCCAGGTAGGCCATCATCGGCAACGCCCCGGCCGCGAACTGGTGCAGACGGATTCCGGCCGTGGAGACGCACGGGGTCTCAGACATGTCCCATTCTCCCAGCGCATCAAAACCCTGTTCACCGGCCCCCGCCGGGGCCGGCTTACCTCATCCCGCTCTCCTTATCGGCAGCGCGGATGAGTCGGGAACAGGCAAAAAAGGGACGTGGCGAATGGAGGGAGGCACTCTTGACAAGTCATGTAGGCCGGGGCAACGCCCCGGCTTCCTGTCGAGATGACGCCGGGGCGTTGCCCCGGCTTCCTGTCGAGATAGTGCCGGGGCGTTGCCCCGGCCTACGTGTTCGTGTGAGTGCAAGTCGCCGCGGCGACCGCGGCGGGCAAGACTGCCCACCGCGCTTACCTTACCGACAGTTTCAATTCTGACGGACCGCCAGGTCCTGCTGATACTCCTGGAGGCTCCGCACGTCGAGCGCGCCGCGGGCCATCTCCTCCAGACCCAGCACCACCGCGGCCGCGCCCGAGAGGGTGGTGACCAGCGGCACGCCGAGCCGCACGGCCGTCGCGCGGATCGAGATCTCGAACGGCCGGCAGCGCCGCCCGCTCGGCGTGTTGATGAGGAACGCGATCTGGCCGTTCTTCATCCGGTCCACGATGTTCGGCCGCGTCCCCTCCTGCACCATCGCCAGTTCCTCGACCTCCAGGCCGCTCATCCGCAACACCGCGGCCGTCCCGTGCGTGGCCACGAGCGTCAGGCCGAGGCCCGCCAGCCGCTTCGCGATGCTGATGATGTCGCGCTTGTCGTGGTTGTTGACGCTCACGAGCTCTTGGCGAACGCGATGCCGAAACTCCGGTCGATCCCCATCACCTCGCCCGTCGACTTCATCTCCGGCCCCAGCACCGGGTCCACGCCGGGGAACCGCGACCACGGAAACACGGGGGCCTTGACCGCCGAGTGCTTCGGCCGGATCTCCTTCGTGATCCCCAGCGCGGCGAGGGTCTTGCCGAGGATGACCTTCGTGGCCACGTTGGCCCACGGCACGCCGGTGGCCTTGGCGACGAACGGCACCGTCCGCGACGCCCGCGGGTTGACCTCCAGCACGTACACCGTGTCGCCCCGCACCGCGTACTGGATGTTGAGGAGGCCGCGCACGTCCAATTCGGCCGCCAGCGCCCGCGTGCTCTCCTCGACCTCTTCGACGATTGTTTCGGCCAGCGTGAAGGGCGGCAGCGCGCAGCACGAGTCGCCGCTGTGGATGCCGGCCTCCTCGATGTGCTCCATGACGCCGGCGATCAGGGTCCGTTCGCCGTCGCTCACGGCGTCGACGTCGATCTCCACGGCGTCCTCGAGGAACTTGTCGACCAGCACGGGGCGCTCCGGCGAGGCGATCACCGCCCGCGCCATGTACTCCTGGAGGTCCTCGGGGGCGTAGACGATCTCCATCGCCCGGCCGCCCAGGACGTAGGAGGGCCGCACGAGGACCGGGTAGCCCAGGCGCTTCGCAATGCGGACCGCCTCGTCGGGACTGCGGGCCGTGCCGTTCGGCGGCTGGTGCAGCGAGAGCTTCCGGAGGAGCCGCGTGAACCGCTGGCGGTCCTCGGCCCGGTCGATGGCCTCGGGCGAGGTCCCCAGGATCCTCACGCCCGCCTTCTGGAGCGGGATGGCGAGGTTCAGCGGGGTCTGCCCGCCGAACTGGACGATGACCCCGATCGGCCGCTCGCGGTCCACGATCCCCAGGACGTCCTCAAGGGTCAGCGGCTCGAAGTACAGCTTGTCGGAGATATCATAATCTGTCGATACCGTCTCAGGATTGCAGTTGACCATGACGCTCTCGTACCCCTCCTCGCGGAGGGCGAACGAGGCGTGGACGCAGCAGTAGTCGAACTCGATCCCCTGGCCGATGCGGTTGGGCCCGCCGCCGAGGATGACGACGCGCGGCCGTCCGCCCGGCGCGCCGGCGGCCCGTTCGATTGCGGATGGCGGGTTGCGGGTTGCGGATTGCGGGTTGCACGGCGAAACGCCGGACGCGTCAATTCGCAATTCGCGATCCGCAATCCGCAATTCGTCTTCCCCCGGAGAATCGGCGCGCACGTCAGCCATGTCCGAAAGCTCCTTGCGTGTCTGGCGAGGGCCCACGACGTGTAGACCCACGGTAGCATAGCAGTCACGGGACAGAAGTAAAGCGGTTTCCACGGGGGTGGCACGGCCACGCGCTTCTGCGTGACCGTGCGCCTATCCGACAGGCACGGCCGCGCAACGGCGCGTGACCGTGCCACCCGTGGGGTCGGCGTCCTACTTCGCCCCGCGGAGCGTGAAGAGCACCGCCTCCGGGTCGAAGGAGCCGATCAGGGCCTTGGGCAGCCGCGCGTCGAGGCTCCCCTCGGCGGGGCCCACGGCGGCCACGTGCCAGTCGGCGAACAGGACGTTGGCCGCGCGGCCGTGGCGGAACTGGACGTGCGGCGACTGAGGTTGAATGAAATACATATCCTCGATCATTGGATTCCCCGGCGACGCCGGGGCCTGGAACGTGTTGACCTGGGCCGCGTCGGCGAAGACGATCGTCCGCGAGGCGTCGTTCGGCCGGATCGAAACCGTGTTGGCGCTCGACCGGTGGGACGCCAGGTTGTAGTTGATGCCGTAAGTCCATCCCCGGCCCTTGTACTTGGGCTTGTAGGGGCCGGAGAACGGGACCGCAGGGCACGTCTCGACGCTCTCAGGGGCATGAAGGTACGGGTACAGCCTGCTCCGCGTCCGGTCGAGGATGCGGTGGCCCTCGCCTGTGCTGACCGACTCGTTTGACTCGAAACCGAAGTACCACTCCTTGCCGTCCGCGCGCGACGTTACGAGGGGAAAGAACGTCCCGCCGTTGTCCTTCAGGTAGAGCTGCACGGCGTAGCCGATCTGCCGGAGGTTCGAGGCGCACGACGTCTGCTGGGCCGCCTGGAGCGCCCCGAGCACGGCGGGCACCAGGAGGCCCGTCAGCACCCCGATGATGGCGACCACGAGGAGCAACTCCACCAGCGTGAAGCCGCCGCGCGGTCTGGGAACTGCCGTCTTCATGACTTCCGCACCGTCCGAATCAGGAAGCACCCTGCGCGGCTGGTCAGGAGTCCCGCGCGTGTCTAGCGCGATACCGGATTGTCGGGTGGCACGGTCACGCGCCGTTGCGTGGCCGTGCTTGTTCCCCCGCTTGACCAGGCACGGCCACGCAACGGCGCGTGGCCGTGCCACCCACGCTAACCACGTGCGGAGACCCGCCGCGCGACACGTGGGGCTTACCGCTTCTGCCGCCGCCCGAGCAGCCCTGCGGCGCCGAGCATCATGAGCGCCAGCGTCGCCGGCTCCGGCGCCGGGACGGCCACCAGCGCGTACTCGGTCCCCGACGGCGGGCTGTACCCCGTGACGAGGCGGTTCCCCGGCCCGTCGTACGCCAGGGCGGTGAACCCGTATCCCCACATGTTCCATGCGTTATCGAGCTCGTTGCCGGCGACCACGCGCCGCTGGCCGGTCGGATCGATGCCGTAGATGGCATCCGCCGCCACCAGGTACGCGTTGCCCTGCGCGTCGACCGCCGCCGCCCCGCTCCCCGAGACGGTCACGTCCGAGGCGTACAGTTGGCCGGCCCCGGTGGTGACCGTCCCGGCGTGCAGGTCGTCGAGCCAGGAGCGGCTGAACCGGTACAGGTCCACCGTGAAGTTGTCGTCGACCGGCCAGACGGAGTAGCTCGTCGGCACCGGCACGACGAGCTCGCCGTGGGGCGAGAAGGCGATGCCGCCGCCGGCCACCGCGCTGGAGCCGAAGTCATCGAGGAGCGTCAGCGACCCGCTTCCGGCCGTGTCCACGAGGTAGAGCGCCTGGGCCGCATTCGCGCCGGCGGTCCAGGAGGAGGTGAGAAACACATGTCCATAAATCGGATCCACGGCCACGCCGTAGTTGCCGTTGCCGAGGCCCGCCCCGGCGAGCCTCCGCGCGGTGCGGGCCCCGAGGTCGATCTCCAGGAGGGCCCCGCTCATGCCCGTGGCGACGTAGGCCCGCTGGCCGTCGGCCGTGACCGCCAGGCCCGCCGGGTCGCTGCCGGCCCCGCCGGCCGCGCCCACGAGGCCCGAGAAGACCGTGCTGAACGTCCCGCCGCCGTACTTGTACAGCGTGTCGCCGTCGCAGGCATAGATGCTGCCGAGTGCATCGGTTGCCAGGAGCGTCGCAAACGACCCCGTGGCGGGCGGCGGCAATGTGCCGCCGATGGGCTGGACGCCCGCCAGGCTTGCCGCCGCCAGGACCATGACCGCCGCCAGACCGAGTGTGGCTCTGAGGATCATCGCACAACCCCTTCGTCGCCGCGGCGACCGCCGGCCTTGGGTCGCCGCGGCGCGACCGCCGGCCGTTGCCGCCGCCCGTGCCGAGCACGGGATTCCCTTGTGTGTACGTCCCCCTGGTGAAGGTGCTGCCGGACGTTCGGCGAGGCGGGGCCACGAAAAAACCTTCGGCCCCGCGAGGGAAGCCGAAGGTCAGACAAGCGCCTTCATGCCGCCATTCCCATCCGCGAGGAATGCGTAACGAGTGGAGTCCGGGAGAGGTCTTCTGGCTTTGCGAGTCGTCCTACTCGGCCCGGCCTTCCCGTCCCGGCGTGTGCTTCACGCCCGCGGACAGTGGCGCTCAATCGGGCCTTTCGTCCTCGGTTACAGCGGCGGGACCGCGGCGGATTTTCACCGCCTTCCCTGTTCCCGGATTCCTATTCAGTTGTCACCGGCGACTGTACCACCGCTCTTGGCCGTGTCAATCGCAAAATATCGACAATCGCGCCGTGCCGTGCGCGGTGGGTCCCCTGACCCACCGCGCAGCAACTGCCCCCCAGCGGCGAGATAACGGTCGCCGCGCCATGTGGCGTCGTTGTGCTGGCCAATCGCGTCCGCGCCGCCGCGAGATGTTCACAATCCGTAAATACTTGACCCCCACCCCCCGCCGCCTACAATCGCACCCGATCATGGGGTCTCGTATCCGCCATCTCGTCGGCGCCCTCCTGTTGGCGGCCGTCGTCGCCGGGTGCGGCTCAGGTGCGCCGCCCGCCGATGCCACCGCCAAGCCCCTTCGCATCCTCAGCCTCACGCCGAACGTCACCGAGATCCTTTTCGCGATGGGCCTGGGCGACAAGGTCGTCGGCCGCTCGACCTACTGTGCCTACCCGCCCGAGGCCGCCCGGCTGCCGGCCGTCGGCGACACGATGCAGGTCAGCCTCGAGAAGATCATCCGCCTGGAGCCGACGATCGCCTTCCTCATCACGCGCCGCGACGACGTGCCGAAGCGCCTCGAAGGCCTCGGCATCCGCCCCGTGAAACTCCAGTCCGACCGCATGGACCAGATGCTGGAATCCATCCGTACGATCGGCCGCGAGACCGGCCGGCCGGAGGCCGCCCAGGCCCTCATCGAGCGCATCGAGGCCGACCTGGCGGCCGTCCGCCGGCGCGTAGCGGGCCTCCCGCGCCCGAAGGTCCTCTTTGCGTTCCCGATGACCGTCGGCTCGTCGCGCATCATGGTGGCCGGGCGCGGCACGTTTGTCGATGAGTTGCTCGCCGCTGCCGGGGCCGGGAACGCCTACCCCGAGAAGGCCGACTGGCCGACCGTCGGCCCGCAGCAGGTGATCGCGATGGCCCCCGACGTGGTCATCATCAACGCGACCGGTGAGGACGCCCCGCCCGACCGCGTTGAGGCCATCCGCCAGGCGTG
>JAPLML010000693.1 GCA_026387055.1 Planctomycetota bacterium
AGCAACTGCGCGAGGGATGTGGCCTCGCGCACAGCCTTGCCGGCGTCGCTCTCGGTATACTTGTCAAGCGCCGAGGTGCGCGGCTCGACGTAGGCCACGTAGATGTGCCGCACGGCCTGTGCGCTCAGGATGAGAACGGTCACCAGAAGCGCCGTTATCTGGAGCACTCGCATACAGCCCCCTTTCTTGCCGGCGATCAGCCGCGAAGTTTGCCGGCCATTTCCGTGGCCCAGTAGGAAATAATGATGTCGGCCCCCGCGCGGCGGAGGCAGGTGATTATTTCCAGGATGACCGCCTCGAGGCTGATCCAGCCTTGGCGGGCCGCCGCCTCGACCATCGCGTACTCGCCGCTCACGCTGTACGCGGCCACCGGCGCGCCGAACGCTTCCTTTACGCGGCGGATGATGTCGCCGTAGCCCAGGGCGGGCTTGACGAGGAGGATGTCGGCGCCTTCTTCGAGGTCGGCCCCCGCCTCGCGCAGCGCCTCCGCCGCGTTCCGCAGGTCCATCTGGTAGCCGCGGCGGTCGCCGAACTGCGGCGGGCTCTCGGCCGCCTCGCGGAACGGGCCGTAGAAGCTCGACGCGTACTTGGCGGCGTACGACATGATCGGCACGTGCACCAGGCCCTCGCCGTCCAGGGCGTCGCGGATCGCTCCCACGCGGCCGTCCATCATGTCGCTCGGCGCCACCATGTCGGCGCCCGCCTCGGCGCAGGTGACGGCCATCTCGGCCAGGCGCTCCAGGGTCGCGTCGTTGTCCACCGTCTGGCGGCCGCCCACCGTCGTCAGGACGCCGCAGTGGCCGTGGTCGGTGTACTCGCATAAACACACGTCGACGATTGCCGCGAGGTCCGGCACGTCGGCCTTGAGGCGCCGCACGGCCTGCTGGATGACCCCGTCCGCCTGCGTGGCCGAGGAGCCAACCGCATCCTTTTCGCGCGGGATGCCGAAAAGGAGCACGGCCCTGACGCCGGCGTCGCGGGCCCGCCGCGCTTCCGCCACCAGGTCGTCCATCCCCAACTGGGCTTGGCCCGGCAGGCTCTCGATGGGCCGCCGGCCCTTCAGGTCTTCCTTGATGAAGAGCGGCTGCACCAGGTGACGGGCCGCAAGGCTGGCCTCCGCCACCATCTCGCGAAACACGGCGTGGTCCCGCAGCCGCCGGGCACGGAACTCCGGAAAGGCCATGGCTGTCTCCTTGCGATCGCAGCTTCCGCCCTTACCCTAGTCTGCCGGAGGCCGGGGGTCAATACTCAAGACGGACGCCGGAAGATCCAAGCCCCCCCATCCTCGAAGCCTGGCGGCGGTGTTCGATTTTGCGGGCGGCGGACTGGGGCGGCGAGTACCATGTCGCATCCGGCAGACTCAGGCCGCGTCCTGAACGTGGGGCACGGCATGCCGTGATATCGAGGTTCGAGCGGCGGGTCAGGAGAAGCGCCGCGCGGGTCCAGTGCTCCGTCTCATGTGAAATGAGGGGTGCCACGGCTTGCTTGCAGGCCGTGCCGTTCGAGGCGCACTGGTTGCGAGCAACCAGTGGCACCCCTCGAATGAGCTGCGATGAAGCACTAGAGGAGTGCCAAGAAATGAGTCACGAGGGCTACCGGATTTCACTGGCGGTTCTGCTCGGCGGCGTTGCCGTGGCGCTGGCGGCGGAGAGCGGCGCCACTTCCTTTCCCGCGGCCACGCCTCTTCGCGGCGGCGAGGTGGCCGGGGCGAAGCCGGTTCTCCCGGCGGCGAGAACCGAGCCGCAGGTGTGGCGGCACACCATCGAGAAGCCCCCGGACAACTGGTTCGCGCCGGGCTTCGACGACGCCGCGTGGAAGGAAGGCCCGGCGGGGTTCGGCACCGAGGCCACGCCGGGCGCGGTGGTCCGGACCACGTGGAACACGTCGGACGTCTGGCTCCGCCGCTCGTTCGAGATGACCGGGAAACCACCGGCGAATCTGGCCTGGCTCATCCATTTCGATGAGGATGCCGACGTCTACCTGAACGGCGTGCCCGCCGCGCATTTCCCGCGATGGTCCACCGCCTATTCGCTCTACGCCATGGCCCCGGCGGCCGCCGCGGCGCTGAAGCCCGGCCGCAACGTCATCGCGGTCCACTGCCGGCAGACCTACGGCGGGCAGTACATCGACGTGGGGATCGTGCAGGCCGACGCGAAGGGCGTGCCTGCACTCCCGCCGCTCAAGCCGCTCTTCGACTACCCCGTGCGCGACCCGTCCGTGTGCCTCGGTCCCGACGGTGTCTACTATCTCGTCGGCACCACGGGGCACCCGGCGTGGTGGAAGACCAACGAAGGTGTCCGCCTGTGGAAATCCAAGGACCTTAAGGCCTGGGACCTCGTGGGCCTCGTCTGGACCATCGAGAAGGACGGCACGTGGCAGAAGCCGATCAAGGATGGCAACCGCGCCATCTGGGCCCCCGAAATCCACTACATCAAGGGCAACTACTGGATCACCTACTGCGTGAACTGGCCGGGCGGCGGAACCGGCCTCCTCAAGAGCACCAG
Source organism: Planctomycetota bacterium (assembly GCA_026387055.1). GTDB lineage: Bacteria > Planctomycetota > Phycisphaerae > FEN-1346 > FEN-1346 > JAPLML01. The sequence continues at coordinate 2,505 of JAPLML010000693.1, forward strand.
CGGGAAGCCGGAGGGCCCGTACGCCGATGTCAAGCCTCACGGGCCCCTCACCCAGGAGATCGATGCCTCGCTCTTCCAGGACGACGACGGCAAGGTTTACTTCGTCTACCAGGACGGCAAGATCGCCCGGATGAACGACGACCTGAGCGGCCTTGCGGAGGCGCCGCGTCTCCTGAAGCCGGCCAATGCCGCGCACGTCGGCTTCGAGGGGGCGTTCCTTTTCAAGGCCAACGGTCGCTACTATCTCTCGTGCGCCGAAGCCAACGGTCCGTACTACGACTGCATGATCGCGTCCTCCGACAAACTGGAAGGGCCGTACGGTGACCGCTACCTGGCGGTCCCGCACGGCGGCCACAACATGTTCTTCAAAGACAAGGACGGCCAGTGGTGGAGCACGCTCTTCGGCAGCGACCCGTACGCACCGTTCACGGAGCGCCCCGCGATGCTGCGGGTGGAGTTCGGGCCGGATGGCAGGATTCGTCCGAAGCTGTAGCGTGCCGGCGACGAGGTCGCGCGGCGGGTCGGGAGGGCTGCCGCGCACCAGTGATACAGGGAGGAAACATGCAACTCCGCAAGACACTGAGCGTGCTGATACTGATGGTCGCCTGCGCCCTCGGCCTGCCGGCGCAGGCGCAGGAAGAAAGGAATCCGGCACGGGCCGCCGATCCCAACGCAAAGGCCGGACCCCACGCCATGCGAATCTACGTCGGCACCTACACCGGCCCCAAGAGCAAGGGGATCTACCAGGTGCGATTGGACCTGGCCTCGGGCTCTCTCGGCACGCCCGAAGTTGCCGGCGAGACGGCCAATCCGTCCTTCCTGGCCATCCATCCCAGCCGGCGGTTTCTCTACGCGGTCAACGAGGTTTGGGGACCCGCGGGAAAGACGGCCGCCATGCTGAGCGCCTTCGCCATCGCGCCGGACACCGGCAAGCTCGCGAGTCTGAACCAGCAGGCCACCACCGGCGCCGGGCCGTGCTATGTTACGGTGGACAGAGAGGGTCGGAATGCCCTGGCGGCCAACTACGGCAGCGGCAGCGTCTGCGTCATGCCCATCGGCGCCGACGGCCGCCTTGGCGAGGCCACCGCCTCCATCCAGCACAAGGGGTCCGGCCCCAATCCCAGGCGCCAGGAGGGTCCCCACGCCCACTGCATCGATCTCGACCCCGCCGGCCGATTCGCCCTGGCCGCCGATCTGGGTCTGGACAAGGTCCTGGTCTATCGCTTCGATCCCGCCAAGGGCACGCTGGTGCCCAACGATCCCCCGGCCGCCGCGGTGGCGCCGGGGGCCGGACCGCGCCACTTGGCCTTCCACCCGAGCGGCCGATTCGTCTACGTCATCAGCGAGATGGCCTCCACGGTCACCGCCTTCGGCTACGACGCCCAGCGCGGCACGCTCGGCGCACTACAGACCGTTTCGACCTTGCCGGCGGACTTCCATGGCGAGAGCGCCACGGCCGAGGTCCAGGTGCATCCGGGCGGCCGCTTCCTGTATGGCTCCAACCGCGGCCACGACAGCATCGCCATCTTCGCCATTGCGGGCGACGGCACGCTCAAGTCCCTGGGCCACACGCCGACGCACGGAAAGACGCCGCGCCACTTCGCCATCGACCCCACCGGCGCCTACCTGCTGGCCGCCAACCAGAATTCGGATACCGTTGTCGTCTTCCGCATCGACCAGGAAACCGGCAGCCTCAGCGGCACCGGCGGGGCGGCGAGCGTGCCGTCGCCGGTGTGCGTGCTGTTTCTGCCGATGCCATGACCCGACAAGCGGCTGATCAGCCCCCTTGGCAAAGCGGTTCAAGGTCTTTGCCTTTCGCCGTTCAATCCGCAATCCGCAGTCCGCATGGAGTTTACCCGCCGCGGCGGGCACTGGATTTGCACGTAAGTGTTCCTGCAGAAACACGACTTAGTGCGCCGTGATCGGCGCTGGTTCTCAGCGGGTGCGAGACCCGCCCGGCAACTGGGTTGCTCCAGCCGGTAGCAATCGGAGCGGCGGCGGAGGCAACGAAGCCGTCGAAGCCTTCGGTGGAAAGGGTCCCAAGG
>JAPLML010000110.1 GCA_026387055.1 Planctomycetota bacterium
CGGTGTGCCCCACGCCGCTCGTGGCATCGTGGCCGAAGCGGACCGGCCGCGACTGCGACGGGATGGCCATGCCCGCCAGGTCCACGACGACGGGGTAGCGCCAGCCGGCGATCTTCATCGGGCCGCCCGTGTAGGCGACCATCGTGAAGCGCGGCAGCGCCGGCTTCCCGTTGCCGGCATCGGCCGCGGCCACGTCAATCTGCATCTCGGCCACGAGGGCCAGTGATTCAGGCGGCTTCTCGCTCATCTCCACGGTCTTCCTCGTCTTCCGTCTGGGGCGCGGGCGCCTTGGGCTGGGCCTCGGCCTGCGACAGACCCAGTTCCTTCATCAGCGCCACTTCCTTGGCCCGCTGCCGCAATTCAGTTTCCCAGTCCTTGCCCTGGCGGGCGTACTCGGCCGCAAGGGTCGTGGTGTGGCTGGCCAGGCGCGTCGCCTGCGCCGTCGCTTCCTTCGCCGGGTCCACGTGCTCATGGCCGTCCCAGAACCACTGGTGCGGCCAGGAGTCGATCGCGCCCAAGCCGAACACCTTCACCGCCTCGGCCATCCAGGCATCCAGGATGTGGTCAAGCACTACGGCCTCCACGTGGGCCTGCTCCACGCGGATGCTCTTGAAGTATGTCTGGTGGTCGAGGCGTCCGCTGGCATAGTTGTAGCCCGACGAGTTGCACGCGGCGACGTTGAACGGCATGTTGAGGCACCGGGCGATCTCGTTGATGATTTCGTGCTTGAACTCGCCGTAGGTCGTGGCCGGCTGCTCGGCCCGGATTTGCGAGGGTTCCCATCCTTCCGGCCCGAAGACGGCCATGTTCGGCTCGAACTCCCTCGGGGCCATCGGTTCGACCTCGGCCGCTTCGCCGCCGGCAGGGGCGGTCGTCTTCATAAAGATGGCGATGTTTGCCGCCGACTCCGCCGCGGCGATCACGGCCAGCGTGTAGCGCCGGAGCTGGGCAAAGAGCGGAAGCGCCGGCAGGATGTCCGGCAGGCCCCGCGACTGGCCGGGCCGGTCGGCGCGGAACCAGTGGATCACCGATTCGGCGGGCACCTTGTCGTAGTCCTGGCCAAGGGCGCCGGTGGCGCCGCCGGGATGATTCTTGAGGACATGGTATTCCTTGGGATTGCCGGCCTCGTCAAAGACGATGCCGTCAACGGCGGCGGCCTGGGGGAGCGCGAGGCCGGGCGTGGCCACCTGGTCGGCCTCGATGAGCCGCAGGTCCAACTTGACGGGCGAGTCGAGGTTATCGTTGGAGACGAGCAGGGCAAACGCCTCGCCGTCCTGCGCCCGGGCCATCCGCATCGTGCGGAGTTTGCCCGCCAGATCCACAGCCTTCGCCCACGCGGCAAACTCCCGCTCGATGGTCTGGTTCACGCCGGCGTCGGCGCCGTCTGCGAGAAGCATCTGGAGGCGCGGCCCCGTGCCGATCACGTCATTGGCGAGCGTCAGGACGATGCCCCGTGCGTAGGAGTTGTTCGCCACCTCGTACCGCGCGCGGTTGCGGAGGGTCCGGCGCACCTCGCGGTTGGCGGCAGCGTCGGCCGAGAGGCAATCAGCGTTGGCCCAATGGCGGCGGTTCTCGGGCGTGGTCTGGGCGGAGTCGAACTTGGCGCGAATAAACCGCACCGCCGACCGCACCCGTTTTGCCCAAGGCCACCAGCCCATCGTCACACCGTTCCCGGCGGAACAATCTGCACCCGAATGAGGCCGAAGTTCTTCCTGCTCATGGCATCCTTGGCGGCCAAGTGCTTGTCCGCCGCGATCTGGTCCGGGAGCGGATGCTGCTGCATGCTCCCGGAATCGCCCGAGGCCGACCGCGGTCCTTCGGCATTCGTGCGGATCGTGCTGTCCAAATCGTCAGCCACTGTGCATCTCCGCCGCAACCGACCGGGCGAACCGAAAGAAAAAGGCCGCACGGGTGTTCGGCCCCGAACGGCCTTGGTTCTCTCGGTTTCAACCCGCAGGTCGCGAGCCCACGGATTGTCGCCCGGTCAGTTGTCGCCTACCATGATCCCATGCGACTGAAACGTGTTCAAAGGACTTCCAGCGGAAACATCAAATGATTACGCATATAGACCATGTACGGTCGAAACAGGGCTTCTGCGGTCGCCACGGTCAGGACTTCGGACACCGCCACAAGCGGCCTTTTTTTCGTTGACAGCAACCCGCCAGCCGCCAGATACTACCTATTGCCTCGGCCGGGACCTGACATCAGTAACGCCCTTCGGGGGGAACTGCCGTGGAGACGCAGGCGACCAACGACCAGCAGGGAATCGGGCCTGTTCGACCTGGCAACGGTGATTCGGTCCCCCGCGGCATGCATGTCCCCACCTTGGCCGAAATCCTTCAGATGGCTCCCGCCGAGTTGTCCCGGTTGGATATCGGTCTTCGCAATCTCGTTTGTGCCACCGCCCTGCCTGGCGCCGAGGACATGGACATCCCGGAGTGCATGCGTCGTCTGGAGGTCCTGACGGAGCATGTGCGCCTGCGCACCGAGCGCGACCTAGTCCGGTTCCGGGACAATCCCGCCCAGTTCAACTTTCCGAGGGCCTGCACGGAGAACTTCTTCCGCATCGTCACCCTGGTCTGTGCCCTCAAGGATGATGGCGGCCTCCATTACAACCCCGAGCGCACGGAGGGTAAAGGCGAGGACATGCCCTTTGATTCCAAGGACATGCTCATCAACGGTCTGCTGAGCGACCAGCGCACCGGCACGTGCAATTCGATTCCTGTGCTCATCGTAGCCGTTGGCCGCCGGTTGGGTTATACTCTATATCTATCTTCCACCAGCCACCATGTCTGGGCGCGCTGGGACGGCGGCGGGGAACGCTTCAACATTGAGGCGAGTTGTCCGGGCGGCTTCAGCGATTTTGACGACGAGCATTTCCGCAACACGCCGTTTCCGATGCGGCAGGTGGATATCGAAAGCGGCTATTACCTCAAGAACCATACCCCCGCGGATGAAACGGCGTTGTTCCTGTTCTCTCGTGCTTGGGTGCTTGAAGATCACCAGAGGTTCGAGGAGGCTCTGCCGGCCTGGGCCAGGTGCTGTTTTCTGGCTCCCGCGGAGCCGATCTACCCGCGGCGGGCATTCGATGCGACCTTCGACATACTGCACGTGAGGAAGTTCGGAAAGCCAGTGCCGCGCGGGCTGGTCAGAAAGCCCCTGACCGATCCCGATTTCGGCGACCTTCGCAAGTTGTTGCCGCCACGGGAAGTAGCCCTGATCCTGTTGATCCAAGCCCATTTCCACGAGGTTCGGGGCCAGATTGGCAACGCAATCCAGTCCTATAGGCAGGCGTGCGACATCGACCCCAACAACCCTGACTGCAAGGCCGACCGCGAGCGCTACATGAAGCGCCTGGAGGACCTGGGCAAGATACCCCCGCGGAAGACAACGACCCCGGCCGCGTCTGAAGGCACGAAACGCATACCCCTCGTGCAGACCCCGTCAAACGAACTCAAGGCGGCTTCCGGCCGACTGCGGGCCAAAATGGTTCTGCAGCAGGAACAGATGGGGCTGGAGTTTGAGCTGGCGGGAAACTGGGCGCAGGCGGAGGTTGCCTTCGTTCGGGCCAACGCCTTCGCCCCGCCGGATGATGTCAAGTATTGGGGCCATCTTCACCGGGTGATGCATCGGGAGATCATGGCAGGCCAATCGCCCGAGCCGAACCCGCCTGAATCGGAGCGTGTGGCGCGCCGTGACCTGCGTTTGGGTCTGCCGCCGCAGTTGCAGGCGGTGATCTGGTCGGCGCGCGGCAGGATTCTCGAATGCGCGGGCAGATTCCATCAGGCAGTGATCGCCTACAGGGAAGCATTTCGCCTCTCGCCCGAGGCCAAGGGTTATATGCTGTCGGCGCGCAGTGCTGCCCAGTGGGAAGGCGCCAGAAGGCGGGCCGCCAAGAAACTGCTCCGCGAATTTGACCAAGAGCCTCCTCCACAGGGGGCGAATTGAGCGTCAGGTGGTTTCCGGAAAAGACTGAAGGCTTGACCTTCCGGACAAGGAACAAGGAGTCACGACCATGTATCATCCCGAAATGGGCGTCTGGACGATCCGCGATCCGGCACAGAAAGGGTTGAATCTCTACGAGAACGTGAGGTCCAACCCGGTCAATCTGACCGATCCGCTGGGGCTTTGCGCTGTTGGAGACAAGAGGTCTCCTACCGCTGAGTTCCGGGTAGAACCTTGGACCACAACTCCGACTTTGCAGGACAAGAGGGATCAACTCGTCGAACTCGCCGGCACAACGGAGAACTTCTTCAAGATTGTGGATTTGGCGGATGCGGCCGCAGGCGTCGCCGGCAGAGTCGTTGCCAAGGATTTCCCGGGATTAATCGAGGAGGTTCTGACAAGTACTGCTTCCCTAGAGTTCGACTTTCCAAGCCCGGATGCGCAGAAGATGGCGGCCGCCGCAAAGAACCTTGTTGACAGGGCCAGAGGCAACTATGGGGGGTATCAGCTCTGGACTCGCGTGAGATACGAGGAATGCGTGTGCAAGACGGGACTCTCTTGGGCGTGGGCTTGGGTTACCGGCGGGGACACAACGGAATGGGTGAGTAAGACAGAGAAATCCTGGCGCCTTTACAGGAGGGGTGACATAGACGATGTCTTCCAAGAGCCCAGGGACGCCTATCGGGCGGCGAGAAAGGCGTCTGAAGAGCATGTGGCGGAATGGAAGAGACTGAATGACGTAAAGTAGGAGTTTAAGCAGCGATGTGTTTTATATGGAGGCCAAGGCTGCTTCTTTTCTTCATGATGGCTCTTGCACCGGCGATGGCCAGTGTCGGAATGGTTGGCTGCCGGTCCGCGGAGTCTGAGGAAGACAAAGCGATCATAGACGCCAATGAAAGGGGGCGGGCCCTAGGTCAGGAACTGGACAGATTGTACGCGGTATATCTGCGTGCGGATCGTCAAGGAGCGAAGATCGCTTTGGAGCAGATGATCAGCGTTTCAGAGGGCTCCGATGCGCCTCTGCGCGTTCGGGCCCATGGTCTGTGGCTCACCTATTCACGACTCTACGTGCTCGAAATAAGAGGCGGCAACGAAGCGCTGGCCCAGGCCTGCCTTCTCAAGGCTCGCTACTGGCTCCTGCGCAAGGCGGAATTGGGCGGAGCCGATACCGAGACGGCGGCCACAGAGGTGTTTAGTTGGTTCACTCCGGACAAGTGCATGGAGATAATAGACCAATGGGACAAGAGCCGAACGCAAGGGAAAGGCCCTAAGTACGCCCAGGGCGCTGATACGGATGACCATTCTGAGCAAAGTCGCAGCCAAATGAGCGCGACGATGCGTCCACATGAGCCATAGCCGCGCTTCTTGTGGGAAGCACGCTCACGTGCACCTTGGCCCTCTTACTCTTTTGACCAATCTCAGCCCTGTCGCTCCCAAGTGGTAATCCGCTTACCGCAGTGCCGGCACTCCCGCCTGCGGACAAGCCTTCCGCCCGAGGCCGGACGCGTGTAAATGACCCGGAAGTGCTTGCACCCGCACTGACGGCACTCCAGACCGCGCTGGTCTTGCTCCGGCGGCCATGCCTTCCGATCACCGACCGTCTTGTCCACGGCTATCTCCTCCTCAGGTCTTCCTGTGTGTACCGTTTCCGCTGGCGGGCGGGCTTGGCGTCTTCGCCCGGAACCTTTACGCCGCACATCGACGCGGCGGCCGCGCAGCCCACCAGGCAGTCGAACCAGTGGTTGTCGGGCCGGCCGGGCCTCGGGGACCACTCGTGGACCACGCGGCCGTGGCCCTGGGTCTCGACCCACGTTTCGGCGTGGGCAATGTGCTCGGCGAACCGTTCGTGGTCCTTCGGCTTTCGCCCGAAGAGGGAGATGGAGCCCCGGTCGCCGGCGGCCGTCGCGAGCCCGGCGTGCACGAACGTCTTCCAGTAATTCACATCCACCTGCACGTGCGGGAACTCGGCCGTCTTCTTTACGTTCGGGACGTACCAGAAGTGGCCATGCTGTTCGCCGGGGCGGCGGGGGTAACTCGACATGGGCTTTCGGCCCGCCCGGATGCCCACGCCCTTCGAGAGCATCATGGCGGCGCCGCCCACCTTGTGCTTCACCGCGGCCACGATGCCAGGCTTGAACCCAGAGTCCACCAGGAGCCGGTCGATCTTCATGAGGCCCCCGCCCATCCGCTTCCAGTCCCGCGCGAGATATTCCGAGACCAGCCGCCCGAGGCCCGCCAGAATCGCGCCGCCGGTTCCCATGCCGGGGAACGCCCGCCCGAGCGTCCGCGTGGCGTCGGCCATCGTGAAGTAGCCGCGCCGCTGATCGGGAGAAGTCCCGTAATCCAAGACGTAACCTGAAAAATCCTCCTGCCACCCGCAGACGCACCAGTACAGGAGCCGGTCGTGCACGTCTATGAACATCGTGATCTTCGTGCACGCCAAGGGCACCTCGCCGCGGGGCCGGCCGCTCACCTTCTCGCACACCTGCTCGGGCGTCAGGACCTCGTCGTGTAACTGTTCCTGCATCGGTTCGTTCTGGCATTCCGCCGAGAAAGCCTCCGGCCCCATCCGCAGGCGCAGGTTCACCGCGTGCTGGACGGCCGAGATTTCACCGGACTTCGTGTCGAACCTCGCGGGCCACGCGACCTTCGCGCCCGCGTCCATTGCTGCCTGGTGCTGCCGGTAGAACTCTGTCGCGGCCGTCTTGCTCTGGGTGCGGCGGACCTCGTCGTACTCCTGCCAGAGTTTCTCATTCGCGGGGAAGGCGTAGACGAGGCGCGTACGCTCCGAGTCCCACTCAGGCGACTTCTCCCTATCAAGCAGCGTGTCCGCCAGGTCGCCCTCGTACATCACCGTGCAGGTCAGCAGGGCTGAGATCGTCTCCCCAGGCCCGGTCATGCCCATCACATCCCCGTGCAGCAGGTCCAGGCGCTTCTTGGTCTGCTCGACCGACCGGGCCGATTCCCGCGTCTGCGGGTCGTCCAGGAGCACGAGCGACGGCCGGATGATGGTCCTATCAGGGCGGGTGTGCTGCTGGCCGCGAAGGTTTGAGTCCAGGCTGGTCGTCGTGATGATCGAGCCGGCCGAAGGCGAGACCTCCCCGCCGTCATCGCGCAGCGCGCGGGGCAGGTACTCGCCCTCGACGGACGGGAAGACCATCTTGTCGAGACCCCAGTGGACGTGCGTCAGGCGGCCCTGGATGTGCTGCTGGAGTTGGCGCTTGCTTGAATTCTCCAAGCACCGCAGTGGGTACACGGCCTCGGGGAAGTCATCCAGGAGGAGCGGCTCCTCCAGGATGAACGTGCAGACGGGCCTCAGGAGTTCCCGCGCGTTGTCCTGGCTGCCGGCGATCATGCACACATAGGGACGGTAGCCGTAGAGGATGGCCCACAGGGCCGCACAGCGCGCGAGGGCGGTCTTGCCCGACCCGCGCGGCATGGCGAAGGCGAACAGGCCATCTTCGCGGACGGCCTTCTCGATCTTGCCGATCACCCGCAGATGGTCTTCGGACCACGGTCGCCAGAACACCCCAGGAAAGTAGGTCGCGCAGAAGAGGCGGAAGGACTGGCCGGCGGCCTTGCGGCGGTCGTAGTCAGCGATCTCCGGAATCGGGTGGATGTCCTGCGAGGCCTTCGTGGCGGCCCGGTTCCGTTCGGCCTGGCGCTTTCGCGCTTCCACGTAGTCGATGGGCCTCGCGCGCGGGCGGTCGTGCTCGGTCACCAGCCACCGCACGTACTTGACGAAGTGGATGCGGGTGCCGTCGCCGAAACGGAACGCCGCCGCGTCCATCTGGCGCCGGAGCCGCGAGCGCGTAAGGACCTGCCCCAGCGGCGTGGCGTTCACGAGCTGGAGGAGTTCCGTCTGGGTCAGGTTCGTGAGGTCAATCGCCAGCGGCCAGTTTCCCATTGAGCCACGCGCCGTAGTGCACCAGGTTCACGCTGCCGTCGGCATTGGTCGGGGCGCCTTCCGCGATGTCCTGCCGGATGGCGTCCACGGGCAGGCCCAGGGCCCGCGCCGCATCCTCGACGGCCAGGGCCGCCGGGTTCACGCGTTCGGTTGAAGTCAGGCTCTGCTCGGCCACGGCCGGTCTCCCGGAATTATTGATGCACGTCCATCTTTTCGCCTTGATTCGTCGCCGAAAGCATGCCCTGATCCACATGGAAGGGCGAACACGAACCACGAAGGAGGCCACGATGAAGATCACGCACATGACGGTGGAGAGCACGAAGGGCTGGGCGAACATCGCCCGCCGCGAGGTGGCGGGCAAAACGGTCATCGGCATCCGCGGCGACGGGGCGGCGGGCATCTTCGACCTGAACGTCGATACCCGAGACGAGCGCAGCCAGCGCTACGCCGCCGCCCGCCTCCAGCGGGAACTCGACGGTTACCAGGGCACCGCCGGCGACGTCGCCGACTACCTGCGGGCCATCCAGACCTTCGCCGACTGAGGCGACCAGCACAAGGAGCAGTCCATGAAGACGGCGGCACGCAAGACCGAGAACGTGTTGGGTGAGCGCCTGCGGGTGGGCGACGTCGTAGTACGCGGCGGCTACGAGTGGGTCATCGACCGGATCGCCTTCGAGCCGGACTTCCCGCGCTACTGCTGCACCTGCCACTGGTCGGGCAACGGGCCGGACCCACAGTTCTTCAAC